>JADEXW010000937.1 GCA_015206935.1 Pseudanabaenaceae cyanobacterium LEGE 13415
AGAAGGGATTTCCGATTTAGGCTATCAGATACCTCCATTCCATCCCGCTTCATCCTTTGAGAGTCAGTCGTCAGATGGGGATGTGCTTTCACCTTGTCACCACAAGGGGTCAGAATTACACTGACACAAACATTGAGTTGTCATGGTTCCGTGGAACTTTCGTTCCTGTGGCTCCTTGCCGCTAATCCCCCAATCCATTGCTAGTATTGGTTTCTAGCGAACGAGTCGCACCCGTCCTTCTAGGACGGCTTTTCTTGCTCTCTGATGTACTGCTTGAGAACTTCTAATGGCGCTCCCCCAACCGATAAGGCGAAATAGCTAGGACTCCAAAGCGCTTCTTTGTGCGGTTTTGGCAGTCCAGCTTGCCCATATCGACGGCTAGAAACTCCTTTCAGCGCGTTCACAATTTGAGAGACAGAAAGCTTAGGCGGATACTCTATGAGTGCATGAACGTGGTTCCCTTCTCCGTTGAATTCGAGTATCTCGAAATCCATTTTCTTTGCCACTTCTCGCCATGATTTTTCAATCAGTTCCAAGCTGTTAGCAGTGAATATAGACCGACGATATTTGGTTATGCAGACCAAATGTATTTTAAGGTCTGTAACGCTGTGTCTTTCCCTACGAAACTGGGTTGTCATTTCTTGTAGACCAACTTATAATTAAGCAACAGACCAATTTTAACACGCGCAATGAAAGCTAGATATCAATACCGTTTCTATCCAACCAACCAACAGCGACAGAGCCTAGCTCAGTTGTTTGGTTGCGTTCGGGTCGTTTGGAATGATGCTCTAGCAATTTGCAAGGACAGCGAAAAGCTTCCGAGCAATAGCGACTTACAAAAATTGGTCATCACTCAGGCAAAGAAAACGACTGAGCGAGAATGGCTGGCTACCGTTTCTAATATTCCGTTGCAGCAATCTGTTGCTGATCTGGGAGTCGCCTACAAAAACTTTTTTGATTCACTCAAAGGCAAACGAAAAGGTAAAAAAGTAGGCTCACCCCGATTCAAGAAGAAAACAGGAAAGCAGTCAGCGCGGTTTAGAATGGGCGGATTTTCAATCAAAGGCGAGGAAGTCTACCTTGCGAAAATCGGCAATGTGAAGCCAGTCTGGTCTAGATCGTTGCCATCCGAACCGAGTTCAGTCACGGTGATTAAGGATGCTGCGAATCGGTACTTCCTCAGTTTTGTAGTCGAAATCGTTCCGGTTGTTCAGCCTGCTATCAACCCGTCTATTGGGATTGATTTGGGCATCAAAGTATTTGCTGCTTTGAGTACGGGTGAGAAGGTACTCAGTCCTAGCTATTCCAAGCTAGAAAAACGAGTACGGCGCAAACAGCGCAAACTTGCCCGTCAAACTAAAGGAAGCAAACGGCGCGAAAAAACAAGACTACAAATCGCCAAACTGCACAATCAAATTTCAGTATTGCCCGACAATAGTATTGGCACAACCGACAATTGCATTGCCCATTCCAAACTTTCAAAGTGAGAGATCAGCTTCTCATCTGCAAACCGGATCAGATCGAAGCAATCAATACAACAAATCTGATC
>JADEXW010000252.1 GCA_015206935.1 Pseudanabaenaceae cyanobacterium LEGE 13415
ATCTAGCTCATAGTTCTGAATCTGTCTGTGTTCTGAGTTGGGGAGTAGTTCTAAAAGTTCCACGAATTATCTGAAGAGTTCCTTGTCCTATTCTAGCGAATTGCTTCACCAAATTTGGACAAGTGCCCAATTTCCCGCGACCTCTGTTTTCAAGAAGAAGCTGAAAGCGCGAATACAACCGCAGACGACTTCAAACGCATTTTTCAGGCTTGGCTTAAACGATCGAAACTGAGCGAGATCGTCGATCAATTGCGATCGCTCATCGCGCAAACCACAGCCTTGCAAATTCTTGTGCAATCTCAGAACTATCAGATTTGGCAGTTACCCTGGCATGAATGGAGCATTTTTCAGGACGCTGAAGTTTCCCTAACCTTCCAAACTGGACAAAGCGTGATTCGTTCAGTTGCAGAACCTCGAAGCGCTCTCAGAATTCTAGCGGTGTTTGGTAGTCCTGAAGGCATCAATCTCGATCAAGACTATCAAGAAATTGAGCGACTCGGTTCTCAAGCGGTTGAAGTCAAATTCCTCTCCCAACCGAATCGCAGAGAATTTTATGAAGCGCTATGGAACGAACAGGGCTGGGATATCTTCTTTTTTGCTGGGCATAGTACAACGCTGATCGAACGAGGGCAAGCAGGAGTCATTCAGCTCAACCTCGATGAAGTTCTGACTATTCCAGAAATTTAATACGCTTTGAGATATACGGTTGCGCTTGGATTGAAACTTGCAATTTTCAATTCTTGCCAGGGATTGGGAATTGCTCAAGGCATAACCGAGATTCAGCTTCCGTCTGTGATCGTGATGCGGCAACCCATTCCTGATTCTGTTGCACAAGCGTTTGTCAAACAGTTCTTGACTTATTTTACCGAAAACCATTCGATTCCGGCTTCACTTCAAGCTGCTCGTCAGCATTTGCGCGATCGCTGGGAAAGCACTTTTCCTTACTCCAGTTGGCTGCCGGTTCTCTGTCAAACTCTCAATGCACAACAATGGACTTGGCAAGAAATGCAAGCTCATCTGAAGCAAGAGACTAGCCTGGTCGCAAGTTGGCGCACGCTCTTTAGCTTAGATGTGCTGAAGCAATTAGAGATGAATATGCTCAAAAAAGACAAGGGAACCGAGGTCGCGGATATTTATATCCCGAATCGTCTCGCTGAGATTATTCCAGCACACGCAACGGATTTTAATCGCATCAGTTCCACCAAAATTTATGAGCAATCGGAATTTTTCAATGTAGTGCTTCAGCCTGCGATCGCGGTTGCTAGAGTTCCGCAGCGCTTTGCATTGGTTGGCGAACCTGGAATCGGAAAAACACGAGCGCTGCAACAAATTGGTAACTGGATTAACTGGAATCAAGCCAATCCTGATCACATTGCCATTTGGGTCTCTTTATCCGATCTCAAGCCTGGGCAGTCTTTAGAATCTTATCTCCGTCGAACTTGGTTTCCTAAGACGACTCGACAAGCGAAACTTTCTCAAGTCACATGGGATCAAGCAGAACGCTTATTCCTCACTGGACGAGTCTGGCTGATGCTCGACGGTGGCGATGAACTTGCCTCTAGCTATAGTAGCCCGATCGATCATTTGATGCAGGAGATTTTGCGATCGTCGTGGCTTTCTCGATCGTCTGTGATATTGACCTGTCGCTTAACGTTATGGAAGGCAAATTTAGGCAGTTTTAGCACCTTTAAAACTTATCAACTTGAGAAATTTAGTGCAGAACATCAAGGCTCATCTCGCCAAATTACAGACTTTATTCGTCGTTGGTTTATCAGCACACCTGAAGTTGGTGAAAATTTACAAAGAGCACTACAACAAGAGCGGTGGCAGCGTATTCAAGCTCTCGCTCAAACCCCATTACTACTTTCTATCCTGTGTGCGGTGTGGGAACTAAACCAAGACCTTCCAGAAACTCGCTCTGAGCTTTATCGTCGATTCGTTGACACGTTGTATCAATGGAAGCGTCCTCAGTTCGGCTCTGAACACGATGAACTCACTTCACGATCTCACTCACAAGAAACAGGGTATGAATTACGGCATCTTAGACGAGATCTTGACAGACTGCGTGTGTTCGAGCTGCGCGAACGCAGACATGAGGTAACAACCGGTAAGTTTGAAGGTCTTAAACGAGACTTAGCCAAGCTTGCGAAATTGAACTTTGATCAAAACATAAATTACTTCAAATATGATATTCAGGAGCAAGCAAGAGTTTATGCTGCTTCTACTCCTTGTTTAAATCGATTACTCTCGATCAATGAGCGCATTGATGCTCAATCAATCAGTTCACCCTATCGGATTCCTCACTATCAGGCTCAGTCAGTGTTGCACTCTGATCTGATGCTAGCTGAAGATTTGGGATTATTGAAGCGTGTAGGCATAGATCAGCGATCGCATAAACCCATCTATGCGTTTTTACATCCAACGATTCAAGACTATTTTGCGGCACAAGCGATCGACGCAACCGATTGGGACTTTTTTGCAACAGACAATACGCTTCCCGTGCTGGGAACCCACCGAGTCTTCGAGCATCAGTGGCATAGCGTGATCTTATTTTGGTTGGGTCGCCCTCAGCAGGAAGTGCCCGTTGAATGTAAAGAAATTCTCCTACAGCGCTTATGGCACTTCAAAGACTACGTTGCCGGATTCTACACCTGTCAAGTTCGATATCTCATTGTGGCAGCATTATCAGAATTTCTGGATTGCTCTGATGAAGTTGCTAATCCGAAGGTACAGGAAGTTCTTGATGATTGTGTTCCTTACTTGATCAGTGACGAAGATTCGCGTTTTCCGCGCTTAGCGTATCTTATCAGAGCAAGAGCCGCGATTCGCCAAACTGATCCGAAACGATTAACTCCGCTGATTGAGCTTCTCGATCGACTTCCGATAAGCCAGCTTCAATCAAGAATGATGGCAGCAACTTTGCTGGTTGACGCTATTCCTGGAAATCAACAAGCGCTCGAAGTTCTACTCGATTGGTTTCGCTCACCAGAAGATGAACTTGATCGACTCGATGCTGTCGGTTGGCTCGAACAAACAGGACGCGGCAACAATCAAGCCGTTCGAGTACTGTCTCATTGGCTTGCAACCGAAGATGTCGAACACAAGACGGTGGTTGCTCAAACTCTGGCAATCATTGCCCAAGGTGGAAAGTCTAATCCTCAGCGACAAAAATACTCGCAGGCACGAGAACAAGCGATTGACTATCTGCTTGAGCAATCGGAGCATATCTATTTCGTGGGCGAGATTTTTGGAGAATATCGAGCTTTTGAAAGAATCGCTCAGGAAAACCTAGAAAGCGGTGATCTTTTGCTTAAAAAGTTGCTTCAACGCATTCGTAACGATGAATCCGCGAGTTGTCTGTATGCAGAAGAGAAAAAAATATGTGCGGCTTTAGCGGCAATCAGCATTGCTTCTAGCAATCGCGATGTCATCAATATCCTGCTGAATGTGATTCGCACGAACACAGAGATTGCTAGGGATTATGCTTTAACGCAACTGACCGCATACGGCAAGCAAAATGCGCTCATCATTCAAAGAGTCATCAAGCTTTTACGCGAGTTTGAGGTTGAACAACTCAACGATTCAGAAGAAAGCATTTTCCTGCGGTTAACGGCGCTACTGAGTGAGATTGCGGTTGGGGATCTCAGCGCGATCGCTCAAGTCAAGCACCGACTAAACAGAACGCCAGATTATAACCAGCGGCTTTATCTTGCTCAATGTCTTCTCAGGATTGATCCTGATCCGGAGATCGCGATCGCGACGATCGAAAATCTCATGCAACGAACGACCGATCGTGTGCAACTATCAATGCTGGCAAAAACCCTAGCTGAAGCGCAAGCTGATCATCCTCTGGGAATTGATTTGCTTCTTACTCTATTGGATCAGATCCTCTGCGAGTTGAATCAAATGGATTCTTGCGACGAACCCGATCCTCATGTATCTGAATATTCAAGGCAGATTAGTAACATTCTTAGCGTGCTTCGTGAGGTTGCTCAGGGACAAGAACCAGTGACAAAACAATTAACTCAAAAACTTAAACTGATTAAGAATCAGGAAATCCGAGAAATATGGATACGAGGATTAGGAGAAATCGATCCAGGGCATCCGATCGCGATCGAATTCCTGCTGAATCAATGTAGCACAAACCAGTTTTCGTATGAGATCGGACATATCATCAATAAAATTAACCCTCAACATCGAGCAGGGGTTCTCGCTGTATTGATACCAATTCTTCAGACCAGTGAGACAACGCAGCAGATATTTTGTGCCAAGCTTATTCATCAACTTGATCCAGCTAATTGGCTTGCAGCGATGACTTTGTTTGATGTAATGATCACATCCGAAGAAGCATACACCGCTTCAAAAGCTGAAAAAGCATTGCTCGAAGTACTTCAGAATGAAGCTGCAAAACCCATTTGCATCGAACTTGTGAGATCGCAGCGTGAAGCGCTATATCAAGCGAACGAAGAAGGCGATGCTGAGAAAATTGAAAAATTGTTGAAGATTTATTGGCACTGCGCTGAAGTTTTACCCTACTCAGCGTTTTATCGTGCTTTTCATCCTGAGTTTACGAGTTTTAATCCTCGTGTTCATTTGCTCAATTCGGGGCTGCAATTTTACACTCGTTGGGGTGAGTTCGTGAGACAGTTCAAGAATTATGTACATCGTCCATCATTTTTGATGTTGTCAATCGTGCTTATGCTCATACATGGAGTGGTATTTGCTGTTAAAGTTGCGTTCTACCTATTTGTGATTCTCGTTAGTCCTCTTGTTTATCTTCTAATGCAACTCAGTAAGCTATCTAATCAAAAGTTTGGATTTAATATTTTGGGCAGCGTTAGTAAGTTGATCGCTTCTGTCCTAGGTTTAGCCCTACTCGTAGGAGTTCCTATCTATGTAATTTATCGTCTCATTCACTGGCTGTTCATGCGGTAATCGATATGAATGTTGAACTGTTCAGAACTGGTAATGTTTTCTAATGACGAAAGGATTGCAGATATGCAAAAAACTGAAACTATTTATGCTCTGCTAGTTGGCATTAATCAGTACGAGCCAACCTCGAAAATTAGATCGCTGCGAGGCTGTGAGAATGATGTCCGCAGCATCGAAGCTTATCTTCAAACGAGAATTCCTAAAGATGTGCAGTGCGAAATTAAAACATTGATCAATGAACAGGCAACTTATGCAGCGATCGTTGATGGCTTTAGACATCACTTAGGTAAAGCGAAGAGCAAGCGAGATACGGTGCTGTTTTATTTTGCGGGACATGGCTCTCAAGAACCCGCTCCAGAGGAGTTTTGGCATTTAGAACCCGATCGCAAAAATGAAACCCTCGTTTGTTACGACAGTCGGACAGAACAGGCGCATGATCTAGCTGATAAAGAATTGGCATATCTAATCGGAGAACTCGCTCAACAGTCACCGCACATTGTTGTGATTCTGGACTGTTGCCATTCTGGATCGGGCACTCGTAATCCCTTTCAGCAGGTTGAAGAACGCCGCATTCCCGAAACAACCCGAAGACGATCGATAGATCATTATCTGTTTCCCGCAAGTCAACGCGACTTTCCACGCGGCAAACACATTCTTTTTTCTGCCTGCCGAGACTATCAAACTGCTAAAGAATACAAAGATCGAGAGAACATCGATCGCGGTGCCTTCACTCACTTTCTAGGCGAAGTTCTAAAGCGATCCGATGGAACTGTATCCTACTGCGATCTGTTTCGGGAAACTATTGCACTCATTCGAGCAAATCTTTATGATCAATCGCCACAGATCGAAGGCAAGGAGATTGATTTACCCTTCTTGAGAATCGGAGCGATCGCTCCCAAGCAGCACTATTTTACGGCAACGTATGACAGCGATCGGGGCTGGGGTATTGATGGCGGTGCCATTCACGGCATCACTGCATCGACTCGAAATCAATGTACGCGCCTCGCTTTGTTTCCGTTTACTGATGCTGCCGGACATCCCTCAGATCTTGAACAACTCGATCGTGCAGTGGCAAAAGTCGATATCACAGAAGTCGAACCTGCTCGCAGTCACTTCAAACTCGCACAGTCCGCTGACTTAGATCCGCAAATGACTTACAAAGCGGTCGTTATTAGTCAGCCGATCGCGCCAATGCTCGTTTCTCTAGAAGGCGACCAGGCAGGTATTGATCTGGTTCGTCAAGCTCTTCAGCAGACCGGAGCAAACCGAACGCTGCCTGTTCAAGAAGCTTCAGATGCGGCAAACGCTCAATTTCGAGTGATCGCACAAAACGGAGAATACATTGTTGCTCGTCCCGTTGATTCCCGCCCATTGATTGAGCAAATCCGGGATTATACAGTTCAGGGTGCGACGCAAGTGGTTCGGAATTTGGAGCATATCGATCGCTGGTGCCGAGTTGTCGAACGCGATCGCGGGGTCATCAGTAGCATTCCATCCGGTGCAATCCAGCTCTCGATTCTGCATCCTGACAGAGATGAGGAAATTTCAGCAACAGATGTTCGTTTAGCTTATCGATACGATGCGGTAAGACAGAAATGGATTGCTCCAAGCTTTCGGATTCGACTGAAGAACACAACAGAAAATTCCGAGCCGCTGTACTGCTGCCTGTTAAATTTAACTCAGCAGTTTGGCATTCGTCCGATTGTTCCAGAAAGAGTAATCAGACTTGAGTCAGGACAAGAATACTGGGCAGACAATGGTAAAGGCGGTACGATACTCACGCAAACACTACGCAACTCATTATGGCAACAAGGCATCACAGAATATCAAGACATTCTGAAATTGATCGTTTGCTCAACAGAGTTCGATCTGCCAGAGCAAGCAAATTTAGGTGACCCTAGCAGGACAACTCGCGACATTGGATTTGAGCAAAGCTCTGATGATTGGATGACTCAAGCTGTAACATTTACAGTTGTCCGACCTCAAGAATTCGTTTCCCTACATCCTCACAATAGAGCAGCTTTAGGGACAGGCGTGTTTATCAGTCCCCATGCTCGTTTTACAGCTAGTGCACGTCTGACTAGCATTCCACACGCTGCAAGAGAAGTTAAGGGGCATATTCTGCCCGACATTCTGCAAGCTGCTGATTTTGAAGTTGTGCAACCGTTCCAGTTCACTAGCACCGTCGGAGGCGATTCAGGATTGAGTGTGCTGGAAATCAGCGAGGTGAACGAAGACACGATCGCGGCTATCACCTCTGAAGCGCCACTACAACTCATTGTGACCGGAACCGCTCTGACCTCAGAAGAAGTCATTCTTGCGATCGCGTATGATGGTGAGTTTTTCATTCCTGTTGGATTCGGTAAACAACGAGAGCATGATGTTGCAATTAATCTAGAGCGCTTGCCTGAACCATTGAGCGAAGGTAAACGTAGCTTAGGCGGTTCGATTCGGATCTTTTTTCAAAAAGTGATGAGTAAGCGACTGAAGCACGATTTCTCTTACCCCTTGCTGTCGGTCGTGACC
>JADEXW010000938.1 GCA_015206935.1 Pseudanabaenaceae cyanobacterium LEGE 13415
CTTCTGAAGAACTCGAAGCGGTAGCTGGTGGATCAGGTATCGAACTTGAGAAGGACTTGGATCAAACGTTTGTGCAAAACATTCAGCTCGATCGTCGTCGGAATGCGGTTGGCCCTAATGGCGCAATCTCTGAAGAAGAAACTGCACAAAAACAAACCGTAGTGACGCTCGACAATGATCTGTTCGCGAGAGAGTTCTAGAACCTGAGTTTCAGAGCGGGGGAATTCACTCAATAGTAGTTTGGCTTTGCGGTGAATTCCTTTTCTCAATCCAATTTTAGTCGATTACAAAAGAGGACTCTATGTCAGGTGACAACACAACTCCAGATGATGCAGCTTTTGGTTCTCAATTACCGGAAGAAGTCAACGAATTGTCAGACGAAGAGTTGGACGAAGTTTCTGGTGGATTCGATATGCACCTGACAGTCCAACGATTTCATCGATCGAGGTTTTCAGGCAGTCGAGGGGCAGGCTACTCGCGAGGACATTCAGCAGGGGCAGCATATCAAGCAGAAACTATCGAATCTGCTCAGATTGAAATGATCATTCTGGATGCAACAACTGAAGATCTAAAAGCGCTTGGCAGCTTATTTAGAAATGCTTCTGCAATTGAAGGATCAGATGACTAATCCATAGATCTCGCTGCATTGCTGATTTACGAAATAAATGACTGTATTTCCCACTCGATCGACTCATGAACACAAGGAGAAACAATCAACATGGACAATAAAAAGAAGAATGAAGCAACAGAGCTAACAGCTCAAGAACTCGAAACTGTTTCAGGTGGGGCAGATTTCGCGTATGACCCGATCGAGGAAATTGCTAATCAAATCGGTGAACCCGGTTTCCCGTATTGGCAACAAAAGAAGCCGATTGTTTATTCTGATAAGCGCGTTGAGCATCAAACCTACGAAAGCAACACTGCTGATTAGCAAACAATCCGACCCATCAGTTTGAGGTGACGCAATGGGGAGAAAGCTGAGTGCATCGAATGATCGCCGCTCCCCATTTTCTTAAGTGTGAGGATCACTGCAATACTCTGAATTTTAGCTACTCTCGCAATTAATTACTTTGATTCATGTACTAGGAGGAACTATGAGCAACATTAAACCTAATGAAGCATCAGAATTATCTGCTGAAGAGCTTAAAATGGTTTCAGGTGGGATGCCTGATGTCGTGATTCCACCAGAAAAAGGCGGACAAGCTCAACCAACGGAAGATCCCTACCATCTTGGAGATATTAGCAAAACGATTACTGATAAGATGCCGAAAAACTATTATGGTCAGGCTGGAGACTATGACCCAACTCTCACTTACAATCCGACTCCTTATGAGAACTCAGCCAAGTAATATTGAAGAAAACGGGAAGTTGAACTAAGTCATATGAATGAGTCCATCTTCCTGTTTTTATGCTGATTTGAAGGGTTATGGTTGAATCTGGTGTATGAAAAATAAGGAGAAAAAAGGCGTATCCTGCTGAAAGCAACAAAAATATCAGACCAGGAATACACCATGAACAACGATAACGTGATTGAGTTCAAAACGCTAG
>JADEXW010000939.1 GCA_015206935.1 Pseudanabaenaceae cyanobacterium LEGE 13415
TAACGGTAAAGGATCGTAAGCAAGTGTGGGCAGTATTCGAGCAAGTTCTCAAAACGCTCCAGGCACAGAAGGCAAGCGACTGGTCTGGAATTTGTCACTACGCGATCCAGCTTCTCAATACAGGTAAAGTTGAAAGTCCTTTCGATGCCGTCATCGTGGATGAGCTACAAGACTTAGGCTCTCAAGAAATTAAGCTGCTGGCAGCCCTCGCAGGCGAAGGACCGAATCGATTGATGTTATTAGGTGATGCAGGACAACGAATCTATGCAGGGCGGACAAGCTTGAAGCGTCTGGGAATTGATGTAAGGGGACGATCTCATATTCTTCGTATCAACTATCGCACAACTGAGCAAATTCGTAGCTTTGCCGATCAAGTAGTAGGCGATCGTCGAGATGATCTAGATGGCGAGGAAGAGGAACGCAAGGGAACAATTAGCCTCTTGCAAGGACCTGAACCAACGATTCAAGGCTTCAAAACTCAGCCTCAGCAACTCCAGTTCATCACGAATCAGATTAATCAACTTCTCAAGCAGGGAGTAGCGTTGGATGAAATTGCTATCTTTGCTCGAACGAATGATGCGCTCAATGCGATTGAGTCCTGCTTGGAGAAGACAAAGCTTGCCTCTCAAAGATTAAGTCATGATAGAGAGCCACAACCAAACGCGCTTAATTTAGGTACGATGCACCGAGCAAAAGGCTTAGAGTTCAAAGTCGTGTTTATTGCCAACTTATCAGACGATCAGATGCCATTCACCTACCTGGTTAACCAAATGCCAGATCAGCCCTCGCGAGAGGCAGCCTTAGAGCGAGAGCGACAATTGCTCTATGTCAGCGCAACACGAGCACGAGATGAAGTGTTTGCAACTTGGGTAGGGCAACCGAGTCGTTTCCTGGAACAATTGCTTACAGTTCCTACGCAAGTCAAAGGGTGAAATGGGGAGGAAAGGTGAGATGAGTTTTGCTGTTGGTTCACTGGTTAAAGCACGCGATCGCGAGTGGGTGGTTCTGCCCGAATCCACCGATGAAATGCTCATTCTGCGTCCGCTAGGCGGCACTGAGGATGAAGTTACAGGAATTTATGTTCCGTTGGAGCCTGTTGAGCCTGCTCAGTTTGATTTACCGAATCCTTCCCAACCTGGAGATCATCGATCCTGTCGATTGTTGAGGGATGCTGTGCGATTGGGATTCCGTTCTAGTGCAGGACCATTTCGATCGTTCGCCAAAATTGCGGTCGAACCTCGTCCCTACCAACTTGTGCCTCTACTCATGGCACTGAAGCTAGACCCAGTTAGAATTCTGATTGCTGATGATGTCGGAATTGGAAAAACGGTTGAAGCTTGTCTGATAGCAAGAGAACTGTTAGACCGAGGAGAGATAGAACGATTAGCGATCCTTTGCCCACCTCATCTAGCGGAGCAATGGCAACGCGAATTACTGGAGAAATTTCACATTGAAGCGGAATTAGTTCTTTCTAGTACAGCAACCCGCTTAGAACGAAATTGCCGTCTGGGACAATCTCTATTTGACCTTTACCCTTATGTGATTG
>JADEXW010000940.1 GCA_015206935.1 Pseudanabaenaceae cyanobacterium LEGE 13415
AGCAGAAACCGGAAAGAAATGGGTCAAGCTCGACGGCTACCGCACTGACGATCTCAACCGCAAAAGTTCAAACGGATTACATTCGCTGACCGACGAAATCGAATATGCGATCACAGGCGCTTGCTTCAAACATCGTGACCGCAAAATGATCGGTTTTGACTTTGATTGTGCGGTTTTCGGTGCGACACCTGACTTACCCGAAGCTGCAATCGCTTGGATCGTAGAACGTTTTCCGGGTGCGATAGCGACTCGCGGCAACCCAGTCAGACTCGGACTTCAATTCAAGCAATCACCTGAACTGCAAAAGTACCTAGCAGACACGATCGGAAATACAAAAGTCATTTGGCGACTCGGTAGTGAGGCGGGTGCGCCCACGATCGAAATCGGTGTGAATGGTTCCAACCAAAACTTTTGGGGCGCACACAAGTCAGGAAGTAAATATCAAGTGGTTTTCCCCGAAACACTGATTGAACTGACGGTGGCAGATTTTGAAGAATTCACGGAAACGCTCGAAGCCGCTGGTTGGACTAGAAAGCGTGAAGGTAATCGCAGCGAAGGCAGACTTGGAATCGATGAAGTATTAGAGTACAACCAGTACAAGGGATTGATCCAAACGATCAAAACACTTGCCGCACAGTCCGAACGGCAGATCGCGGTTGCAACATTGCTGTCGCCTGAAAGTCGAGAAATCGTTCTCGGTAATGTGAGATTCACCAGTTCTAACGACTCCGAACCCACCGATCCCGATAACTATACGCTACCAAAAGGAACCAGGCGACACACCGAATGGAAGCTTTTCACTGACTTGGCTTGGGCTGTAGCACTGCTCGAAGAATGCAACGTGAACTTTGACGCTGAAGAAGTCGAAGGTTATATCCGATTCATGGATAATGCTACCGTTCCCGATCGAGATTGGAAACGTGATCAGTTTTATTCTGGGGGTGTGATCGCGGGAACGATGCGTCAATGCTACGGAAAACGACTCGATAATGCAGATTGCCGCGAAGAGTTTGTCTACACCTCACTCAAGCAACTGATTGATTTGCTACAAGTCACGATCGACACCGAAGAATCACGGCAAATCGCAGAACGAGCCATCCAAGATTATCGAAAAGATTTCAGTTCAAAAAAACATCTGATCGAAATCGGTGGTGACGAATGGCAAGCCATCATCGACAAAAACACAGCGGAAAATAAATTCTCAGAGTGTGTAATCGAGCTAAACAAAAACGCAGCGACAGATTACAGCAACTTTGAGATGCTGTCGGTGATGCGTGGACTTGCACTGAGTTTTTCCCAAATCAAAATTCTGGAAACTGACTACACCCGCGAACTCGACAACTTTTACACCGCTGAAAACAGGGTTTCTCAATCCGCGATCATTCGTGCCGGGGTGTGCATCCTCACACAAGAAACACCAGAGGAAACAAAGTCAGCAGACAGGTTACAGTTTCTAATCACGTCCTACGAAGCATGGTCGGCAGCTTGTGATGATTATTGGATGTGGGATCATCCGCCCGACAAATATCGAATTGCGG
>JADEXW010000941.1 GCA_015206935.1 Pseudanabaenaceae cyanobacterium LEGE 13415
GTCCCAATCGTCCAACGCCTAAACATCCTCAACTGCGGCAGTTATCTTGTTTTGCCCTCGGTTTGATTGTGCTGCCGATCTGGTTAAGCCAGCAGCTTCCAATTCGGATGCCACCCTTAGTTCCACAACCCACTTTCGCGTTGCTCTTGAACTCATCGTAATGACTTCAACACAAACCTACACCTGTAAGCCCCTAAATCCCCCAGAATGGGGGATTTAGGGGGCTTTAGCCGATTGCACCGTAGCGAAAACAACTTGTGTGTACGTGATTGCCTAAGCCACTCCAGTCAACTGTGCTGATGCCAACAACGATTCAGTCTGAGCCGGAATGACCGAGAAATCAACCGCAGGGTGCGGATCAATTCCCGAAACTGCATTGCAATAGCGCTCAGTAATCGCAGTAATAATCGGATTCTCGCCGTACTCCGTTTTCTCGATCGACTTCACAGGAGTAATCTCCGCCAGCGTTCCCACTAATGCCACTTCATCCGCAATAATCAATTCAGTTCGCTCGATCGGGCGACGCTCAAACGGAATACCCATCGATCGACACAGACTTTCCACAATATCAACGGTGATACTTTCTAAGGCTCCTTCCCAAGCAGGCGGCGTGAACACTTTGCCATCTCGCACCATCAGCACACAAGTCTGAGTCGTTTCCGCCACTCGTCCTGCTTCATTCAAAATGATCATGTCCGAGTAACCGCGATCGCGTCCTTCAATCTTCACAAATCGCGCAATCTGATAGTTCGTACTCGTTTTCACACGACAAGGCATCGCTAAATCCGTTCCGCGTTTCCAAGGCGTGACACCAAGATCGATCGAAGCAGGGCGCGTTGTCGGAGTGTGATATGCCGTGAGAACGAGATTACTAGTACTGCCTTCGCCCCAAAATCCTTCATCGCCATAGAGTGTGGCACGAACCCACATATTCCGATCGCGTTGGTATAAGAGCTTGATCAAATCGTGGTGCGCTTGCTCGAATTCTTCATAGCTCATCTCGAACGGAATATGGAGAATTTTTGCCGATCGACGTAAGCGATCGTAGTGTCGTCGCATGGCTACAATTCCAAAGCTTCCATCCGGTTGCCAGTAGCCCTTTAGACCTTCAAATACATTAAGACCGCGCAGAACTGCTTCGCTGGAAATGTGAAAATTTGCGTCTTCCCAACGGCAAATCTTACCGCCAAAGTAGACGTATTCCGGTTTCTGAAGTTGAGTGATAGAAGCCATAGGATTGGGGATGAGATGAATTGGACAAGCGGATTGGTGAACTCAATCACAGTACACCTTTTACTTATCATCAAAAACAAAACGCCTGTCCAGCAATTCCACGGATATCTTTATCGAATCCTTGTATCGATCTGCTCTATATAAATTTATTGACTAAGTTTTCGGAAAAACGCTCCGAGATCAAACGGAACCCGATCGTCAGTATTCTAAGTAAGACGACTTACGGCATTCAACGATGAAGACCGAGGAACCGCGATCGATCTACTGGCTTGTTCTCAGTTTGGGAGTTGCCGCACTCTATTC
>JADEXW010000253.1 GCA_015206935.1 Pseudanabaenaceae cyanobacterium LEGE 13415
GTTTTTTCTCGCGATCGCGAATCAGCGAATGCGAGTTGCTGAACTGATTGGAGATTCAATTAGAAGTGAGACACTTTTATCGATCGCGCTTGTCGTTCTAACGGTTGGCTTAGGTTGGTTTAGTTTGCCCGTGATCTGGGTATTGCGGAATCGAATTTCTCTAGCTCAATCGGCAAAATTTTGGATTGCGGCTTGGGTGTTAACGTCTTGGTTTGCGATGGCAACTTTGCACGTAACGGGATTATGGGGCGATTATGATCCGCAACTGAAACGATTCCTTCAACTCCCGTCGATTCAGGCAATTTTTCAGAATCAACCTGTGAGTTTTGTTGTCAACGAAGATTTGATGAGTCGAGACGATCGTAAACGTCATTTATTGCTGAATTTCTACACGCCCAAAATCGGTCAGTATATCGAAGATCCTAAGATTCTGCCGAATACGGAATACGCCTGGATCGATCCAAATCTTGCCAAAACTCCAAACCTCAAATATCAGATAGAAGAAATCTTTGAAGGTTGGGTTTTGGCAAAACGTTGGCAGAAATTACCTTAATGAGTCGGTAAATAAACAGTAAACGTACTGCCCTTACCTACCTCAGCCGCAACATTAATTCTGCCCTTATGAGCTTCTACAATCCGGCGCGTCAGGTGCAATCCTAAACCGCTTCCCGATCGCTTATGTTTACCCGGAATAAAGCTCTCAAATAAAGTCGCTCGATCGCTCTCTGAAATTCCCGCTCCCGTATCTTGTACTTCTAATTTAATCGCTGGAACTAAGCCTGTATCGACTCGAATTAATCGCACTGTAACAGTGCCTTCATCAGTGAATTTAATTGCATTTCCGATTAAATTCGTCATCACTCGATAAAGTTCTAATCGATCGCCTTTTGCGTTGTAATCTTCGCCTTCTTTGAACTCTAGATTTAACTTGAGATTCTTATCGATCGCTAAAGGCGAGAGTTCTTTCACAACTTCTTGCCCCAGTTCCACCAAATTCACAGGAGAAAATACTAACGTTTTCCGTCCCGCTTCATAGCGATACACTTCTAACAACGTATTCACCATTGTCAGCAGGTTGGCATTACTGCGAATCATCGTTGCGATCGCATCTTGCACATCGTCTGAGAGATCCCCTAATGCCCCTTGTGCCATCAAATTCAACATGCGATCGGCGGCAACTAAGGGCGTTCTCAAATCGTGCGTTAATCGCGAAACAAAATCCTCACGCTGACGTGCAATTTGATCACGTTCATCGACACTATGTTTCAGACGTAACAAAGCTCGAACTCGTGCTAATAGTTCATCAAAATGAACAGGTTTCCGAATAAAATCATCCGCACCCGTATCCAAGCCTTGAGCGACACTCGGCTGATCATACGCAGTCGTGAGCAAAATCGGCATAAACGGTAGTGAAGGATTGGCACGAATTCTTCGAGTGACTTCGTAGCCATCCATTCCCGGCATCATCACATCCAGCAGCACCAAATCAGGTGGCGCTTGTTCAATAATCCGTAATGCTTCTTTGCCACTATCCGCAAGTTCAACCTGATAGCCTTCGTCCTGCAAAATTGCTTGAATCAGCAAACAGTTATCAGGCGTGTCGTCCACCACAAGAATGCGATCGACGGTGCGGGAGCGATTGAAAGGGGAGTGGTTCATGCAATCCACCTACAGATGGGCAAAGTGAGGCAACATTATTACATTGTAATAAACACGACTTTCGGCGCGTCGCACCTCATTCCTCTGGGGGATTTTTCGCTTGCTGTTCAACATACCGGACAACGATCGGCGTAATTCTCTCTGTAATTTGACTGAATGTCGATCGTTCTTCGTCTGTCCATTGCCTAGGTTCGTTCATCAAACAAGGCTGTAATACGCCCCAAAGCTGATTTTCAGAACATAAATGTCCGTGAATCAATGCCCGGTGTCCAAAGTTCTCCCGCTCAAATTCTGCATTCAAAACATCCGAACTTGCAGTGGTGACATCTTCAACAAAAATCGAAGGTTTTGTTGCCAACGCCGCCGCAAACATCGGATCTTCATCAGGTAAAGATTCAGGCTCAGGTTTCCAATCTTCGTCGTAAACGGTTGGAACTTGATCATTTCGAGTCCAGCAGAATGGAACCCGTCCCAATTTCGTCTTTGGATCACGCAAATAGAGAAAACAGCGATCGCAGTTTAGATATTCGGCGATCGCTTGCATTAACTCTGGAAGTGCATGAACCGAATCGGTTTCTAGCAGTTCGGCAATCTCAGGCGGCATCTTTTACAAACGTCCATTCTAAAAGCTTACGTGGTGCGTTTTTCAGCGCTTCTGTTAGTTCTTCATTGCTCTCAAATTTGACTTGAGATAGCACCGTTGTCTCTACATTCACGGTGAATTTGTCATCTTGAAAACACCAGGGCATGACCGTCACTAATCCATTTTCAAGCTGTTTGATGTCATAGTCTTGACCATCGTGAGCTTTACTAATTTCAAGGCGGCGTTCATCGTCCGGGAGTTCTTGCTGACAGAGGATCAAAGAACAGCGATCGCACCATTGCAAAAAGTCGTATGCTTGCATCGCTTCTTCTTCTGAGATGCCTAAATCTTCGCGCCACCGTTTCTGATTTTCTAACTGCTCTTGCAAAAAGGCATCGGCTTCAGGCGTTCCACTTTTGGAGGTATTTAATCGATATAAATGAATCGAAACCAATAATGCGACCCAGCGACCCCGATAGAGTGAACCTTCGATATGCTTTCTCAGGCTGTGATAATCCGTTTCCTGATCCGTATCTTGTGTAAAGTCTTTCGGTGCGCCAGCTTTATTTAAGTTATTTTCTTCCCATTCGCGCTCTAAGTCGTCATGGTGAGAAATTGCCGCGACCGTTTCATATAAGCGAGGAGGAGAATCTTTTCTGCGCCATTGTCCAGCGATTTGAGCCGCAAGAAGAGCATGGGCACGATGGTAAATAACTTGCCAACCATTTTGGGTTGCATTAACGATCATTGCGGGGATAGTTGGAACAACAACACGACGAATCGTATCGGATCACACGGGTTGAAAGAATCTATCCCGCGATCGAATCACGCTTTGTTGTCCCAGCATCTCTAAATACAATTATCTTGGTTTATCCACGAATAAGTTTGATATCAGCTTAACTAATCACTTCTTTTGTAAACTTTTATTTGCCAATTGTAAATTCCTGTTGCAGAATCTAAATGGTCTAGAGGAATACGCCTTTAGATTCCGCTCAAACCCCAGTTCCGATTCTGAGCCAGGTCTTCTAATACTCAAATTCAACGGAGAGTCACCATGACCTTTTCAGCAGAGTCAACTTCTTCACGGTTCGCGAATCCTTATCTTTCCAGCATTCAAGCAGATGCCGTTCCGACTGTGACTGCCCAGATCAAGCGCCTGAGTGTGGATGATCAGTTAGCGGTGCTTTGGTACATCTATACGGAAATGGGTCGATCGATTACGCCTGCTGCTCCAGGTGCGGCTCGTTTACAGCTTGCCGATGGTTTGTTAACTCGGATCAGAACGGCATCTTTTTCTGAACAGCTTGAGATTATGCGCGATTTGGCAGCTTGCCGAAATACGCCTGAGTCGCGTGCTTATGGTGTCTTGAGCGTGAATACAAAGTTGGCGTTCTGGTACGAATTGGCGGAATGGATGCGTCAAGGAATTGCCGTACCGATGCCTTCTGATTACCGTTTACCAGAAGAAGGAATTGCCGCGATCGATAATCTTCGTCAGTTGGATATGGGTCAGCAGATTACCGTTCTGCGGAATGCGGTTGTCGATATGGGAATCGATCCGCTGGCATAGAGTTTCCTTGAGTCATGATGTGGGGCAGGTGTTTGAGCCTGCCTTTTTATTTTTTGGAGGTGTACACTCTAGTTAGTTTTGCGCTTCGGTTGAATCGGCTAAAGCCCCTAAATCCCCCAGAATGGGGGATTTAGGGGCACAACCCGCCCAAAACGCAGCGCAAGAAATTGATGGACACACAGTAGCTTTTCGGTTCAACTCAATTAAACGGCGATCGCTTGTTGCCAGCATCGAGCTAACATCCGTCGCCCTAAATCGACATCTTTGGGCGAACAGTTCCAATCGGGATGAGCCGTCATCAGCAAGCCTTCTAAAGTTTCTCGATCGAACAAGTGCCACACCGAAGCGCCAAGGACAGTGGTTTCGATCGCATAGCAATTTTCGCTCACACAGTGAATTTCACACTCGTCAGCCGCTCGAATGATCTGCATTTGCATTCCGGGCTGAAGCGATCGGAATTGACGAATTACATTCTTGAACTCATCCATTGAAGTCACAGACAGTCCAGGAATTGCGACGGTCACATTAGATTGACTGTTTACCTGAATCCAATAACAGCGACTCGGATCAATACCTTCTAACCAAACCAGATCATCATCCAACCGATAGCGGGGCGAAAGTGCAAATGGTAGGTTCATCTGAAGTTCCTGTGATTGAAGGGTGAGGACTCACTATGAGTTTCCCTAATATTGGAGATTTGCTCCGAATATTTCAACGGAACGTAGCAAAAGTTATCAAATTCATGAGAAAACTTAATTAAAGCGATCGAAGCATAGAATCTTCTCTGGTTTGTGCGGCTAACTGCGCCACCGAAGCGTTTGTTCTTTCACCGGATTGATAAACGATCGCTGTTCAGTTTGCGATCGTGAAAATTCCGCCTTCAATTGGTAATACCATCGCGCCTGAGTGTCCGCATCTTTAATCAACATCAAGCCAGGATTATATTTCAGCCCAATTTGCTGTTTAATCACCATTTCTCGATCTTGATTCAGAAAGGTTCGAGTGGCAGGTACAAGAAACGGCTTCAACAAATTAAACCAAGGAATTGTCGAATAAAATAGTGTCGTGACTTCTGTTTCAGTATCAGAAAGCGGAGTCATTGTGGTTAAGTTACAAACGCGATGCTGCTTTGTGATCACTTGCTCAAATCGGACACCGGGAAGCTGAAAAGAAATTTCGACTTCTGGATCGCCACCGACTAAATCATAAAGAAATGTCGATCGCTCTAATTTGTGTCGCCGCATCGTGAACCCAAACGGCGATGGATCGAAGGTTTTCACTTCTTCTTCTAAGTTTGGGTCAGCCCGCCACCACCACGATCGATGCACAAAAGGAACGTGCGCCGGGTCCATTAATCCTGTGACCGCATGATCGAGATAAGCGGGAAAATTCATCACGACGAACGCTTGATAAGTTCGATCGTCAAATCCTGGAACGCTGGGTGGCTCTTCTTCAGGAGTTGATTTCTCATCGTTGCCCATAAAGATCCAGATGTTTCCTTGAAGTTCTCTCACTGGATACGATCGCACTCGAAATCGAGAAAAATCAAGTTCTTGATCTTCAGTTAATGCTGGGATCACAGTACACTGTCCAGCCGAATCGAATCGCCAACCGTGATAGGCACATTCCACTTCAGCGCCGTCAAATCGTCCGCAACTTAACGGGACAGCACGATGAGGGCAAATATCTCGAAGCGCGAATACTTTGCCCGATCGAGTTCTTCCGAATAAAATCGGTTCATTTAAAAGAATTTTCGCGATCATTTGTCCGGGTTTGAGTTGTCCCCCCGGCATCGCGTAATACCAAAGATTGCGAAGAAAAAGCGGTTTTTCCATTCCTAACGTGCAGCGCGTACTAATAGCCAACTTACCGCACCCATCCCGACTACCGTTGGCAACCAAGCAGCAAGAATGGGTGTAAAAATCTCTAATCGTCCGAACGCATCACAAACGAACGAGAGCAAGTAATAAGTAAAGATGATCAAAATACTGATGGCAAAGCTGGCTCCTTTTCCACCTCGACGTGGACGAGTTCCCAAAGTTGCACCTGCCAGCCCAAAGACGAGACAGACAAACGGAAAAGCAATTTTTTGCTGAATTCGCATCCGGAGCTGATTTGCTCGTTTTTCATCTCCGCTTTGCTTCACCAGTTGAAGATATTGCTGAACTTCACCGATGTTCATCTCAGACGAATCCGTTTTGTTCGTCGCTAGATCTAGCGGGGTTCGGGGGAGTTGAATCTGTTGTTGCTGGAATTTCAAAATGTTCCTGTAAGAACCATTTGGATTGACGAGATAGATCGTACCGTCGAAAAAATCCCAAGTTTGCTGGTCATAATTCCACTGGGCTGAATTCGCAGTCACAATCTGATTTACGCCTTCTTGAGAAAAGTCCAAGACGGTCAATTCTTTCATCCGAGTTCCATCAAATCGCTGGGCGTAAAAGATACGATCGAGCGTTTGCTGTGATGTCCCATCCGGTTGCTTCACATCGCGATACTGCTGAAATACGATATTTTTCTCATCGAATTTCGGCTTTTCCTGTTTCAGTGCCTGTTCCAGTGTCACTCCTGCTTGATATTTCGCCGCAGGCACGATCGCCTCATTGAACGCAAACGTCATCACCGAGACCAGAAAACTCAGCACGATCGCAGGTGCAATCAGCCGATACACACTAATTCCCGCACTCCGCAGCGCAATTAATTCACTATCCGTTGATAAACGGCTGTAGACAATCAACGTTGAAAGCAGCGTTGCCATCGGAAACGACAACGCCACAAATTCTGGCATTCTCAGCAATAGAACTCGACCCGCAACATTCAGCGGCAATCCGAGTTCGGTCATTTGCCGAATCAATTCAAAGACGGCTCCAACCGACACCAAAATCGATGAAAACGCTGCGACTCCGAAGATAAACGGACTCGCCAACTGACGCGCAATATAGCGATCGAGAACCGAAATCAGCGATCGTGGGAGCGAGGAGACTAAAGACATGATTTAAGGCTGAAAATTATCTCCGAGATAATACTGTCGGACTAAGGGATTATTGTAAAGTTCCTCGGCGCTTCCAGAGGCAAGAATTTGCCCATCCCGCATAATATAAGCTCGATCGATGATGGCTAAAGTCTCGCGGACGTTGTGATCTGTAATCAAAATCCCCATATGTCGATCGCGCAATTGAGCAATGATGTCTTGAATTTCTGCAACCGCGATCGGGTCAACTCCCGCAAATGGTTCATCTAGGAAAAGAAATTTCGGGCCATCGACCCCGCTAGCCAGCGCACGAGCCAATTCCGTTCTCCGCCGTTCTCCTCCAGAGACTTGAATTCCCAAAGTTGAAGCGACTTTTTCGAGTCGGAACTCTTTGAGCAAGCTATTTAATCGATCGTTCCATTGCCATCTCGGAACTTTCGTCTGTTCCAATACCAATAAAATATTGTCCCGAACAGTTAAGTACCGAAAAATACTGGCTTCTTGTGCCAGATATCCGATCCCAAGATGAGCGCGTTTGTTGATCGGCAAATGCGTAACATCTTTATCGTTTAACAGAACCTTCCCGCTGTCCGGCTTTTCTAGTCCGGTTGCAATGTAGAACGTCGTCGTTTTTCCGGCTCCATTCGGACCCAAAAGT
>JADEXW010000942.1 GCA_015206935.1 Pseudanabaenaceae cyanobacterium LEGE 13415
TTATTTCCATCAAAGACGCAACGTTAAACAAGAACTTTCCTTGTTTCTGGTACCACTCGGTCCAGGGATGGCTGGATTCAGCCTCCACACCGGAATCGGTCACCGTTATCTTCACAGAGATGGGCCCACTACCCGCACCGCCGGATGAGGCGTGAAGACCGGACCAAAATGACGGTTGGTCTTCCAGTATCTCGGCAGCGAACGCGTTGAAGTCGCCGGTGAGTTTTCCAGTCATTGGGTCAATAGAGAGCAGAGCAAAAGGCGTCGCTAACCCTGAAGGTG
This sequence comes from Pseudanabaenaceae cyanobacterium LEGE 13415, assembly GCA_015206935.1. Classification (GTDB taxonomy): domain Bacteria; phylum Cyanobacteriota; class Cyanobacteriia; order Leptolyngbyales; family Leptolyngbyaceae; genus Leptolyngbya. The sequence continues at coordinate 283 of JADEXW010000942.1, forward strand.
GCTGGATGGCAACCAGTTCAGCATCGAGGGTTGCGAGTATTACAGCGAATTGATCAGCGAAGATCGTTGATTCAGGGTTCAGTGTTGAGATCGCTTCTCCGGCATCAAGATATGCTTGACGGGATGGCGTTTGGGCGACCTGAACGAGGAATTGGATGGCCAATCCAACAACGGCATTTCCCCATTGGCTCGCGACTTCGGGAAGTCTCTCTTGCTGATGGCTGTTTAATTCGTCGAGCGGGATGATCTGTCCTGTGAGCGCCTCAACAGCGCGCATGTAGCGCGGCTTGTCTTCTTCGCCGACAGGTGGCGGACCGTTTACTCCGGTCCAACGGAATAGTATCGGTTCAAACGACTCCGCCATGAACGCGCGCATCGTGTCGAAATTGAAGTCTCCGGTCGTGAGCGCCTCCACCATTGCCTTGAGGCCACTGTCGAGCGCCATGGCGGTGCGCAGGTCCGGTACACTTGCGCTTCCCGCCAAATTGGGAAGTGCCAAGAGCGGGAGCATATCGGTGTCTGCGGGTATCTCAGGTAGAGTTGTTCTCTGATCTAGCGTGAACCATACGCTTCCCATGTCGCGGGTCGCCCCATCTAGGCGTGTGTAGCTTCCCAGTCTCGCCAGGGTATTACCTGCTACATCGTAATCGACATCGGCATAGGTTAGGCTGAACGATCGGATACCCGCTTCCGCGGTGGTTAGCAGCTCGCCCGCGTCTGAAACCCCGTTGGCGTTAATGTCACGCCAGATGCGTAGCGCCGCGAAAGCAGCGTCGGCCGCATCGACCCGCATATCTCCATTGCTATCGAGTGGCGCCAAGGCATCGAAGCCGTCTATCCTAGCTGAGCCGACGAGCTCTGCGGTACCGTCAACCTGGTTATTACTATTTTTGTCATAAACTAGAAAACCGTCGTGGGGCCCTATCCAGCCGGTGCGTTCCGCCACGCCGTCCTCATCGAGGTCAAATCTGGTGACGCTGTTCGCTAGGGGAGTTAATTCAATACCATCGCCATCCAAGTCTAGTACCATCGGATCGAAAAGAAAATCTCTTAAAAAATCTGCTAAATTATCGCTTAGGACCTTCGTAGAGTTATCTACGGCGCTACCAATATAAGCTCCAGCAAATAGGGTTGCTCCGAATAATAAACCTGTGGCTACAACTGGAGGCAAAGAAAGAGCAAAGATAGGTGCTAGTATAGAAACAACCATCGGAACATAAGCTACAGCAATAGCCTCTCCTATAG
>JADEXW010000943.1 GCA_015206935.1 Pseudanabaenaceae cyanobacterium LEGE 13415
ATATCGTATTGCTCAGTCTCGTCATCTACAGCTTCTCTCTTGCAATCATAGCGCAAGCGCAAAGCAGCTCACAAGAAGTCCACAATGCATCGATCGCTATCGTCGACGAGGACAACTCGAACCTGTCGCGAAGCATACGACATGCATTCCTCGCTCCTTATTTTCAGACACCGCAGCTGATCGCCGAAAGCGAGGTGGTTCCATTGATGAATGCGGGCCGGTATACTTTTGTCATCGACATCCCTCCGCGCTTCGAAGCCGATACTCTCGCGGGACGTCAGCCGGAAATACAACTCAACGTCGATGCGACCGCCATGGTGCAAGCCGGACTGGGGTCGAGCTACGCACAGCAGATCATCTCCAGAGAGATCGATGCCTTCATGTCTCGCGTCGAAAAGGCCCATCCACCCGTGGTCGATCTCGTCGTGCGTATTGCCTTTAACCCCAATGCTGAGACAGGGTGGTTCACCAGCGTTATGGGCATCATCAACAGCATCACGATGCTCGCTATCATTCTTGCCGGAGCGGCCATCGTTCGCGAGCGCGAGCACGGCACATTGGACCACCTCCTCGTCATGCCGCTGACTCCGTTCGAAATTGCGGCATCGAAAATCTGGGCAAACGGCTTCATTATCATCGCAGCAGCGGGCTTTTCCTTGTACATCGTGGTCAAGGGCGTGTTGCACGTACCGATCACAGGCTCAATCCCACTGTTCTTGCTCGGAACCGCAGCTTATCTTTTCTTTGCCACGGCCATCGGGGTCTTCCTCGGAACGATTGCGCGTTCAATGCCGCAACTCGGCCTTCTCTATCTCCTGGTCTATCTGCCCTTGGCCATGTTGTCGGGCAGCAATACGCCGCTTGAAAGTATGCCGTCTTGGCTGGCGGCGATCCTACAGATCTCGCCGACAGTCCATTTCGTCAGCTTCGCACAGGCCATTCTTTATAGAGGAGCTGGATTTGACGTGGTCTGGCCGGAGTTCCTGATCGTCGCTCTCATCGGCGGCGTCTTTCTTGCGCTAGGACTATTACGCTTTCGCAATATGACGTCCACCGCAGCAATGTGACGGTTTTTCGACTCTAGCGCCGGTCGGGCAGTAAAAGATCCGGTTCCATTCGACAGCGGGTCCTGCAATCCCATTACTTCCTTTTGGGACACTCGAACCTGATCCATCGTCACTGGCCAAGGCATCCGGGGCTTGCAAACAATCTGCCGTTCATTGGAGTGACCTGACAGGAGACGGAGGATACCGGAAGAACAATCGCGATATTGTTTGCCGAAGGCCCAAGTGGCGGGGCGAGCGCGATGGGATCGAAAGCACTCATTGGCACATAATTTGAACCGACGAGGTAAACCGGCATCGGGCGATAGAAACCGCGCGGCGTCACTCGCAAGACAAGAGGTCGGCTGTTTTCGTTCCGACGAATGTTGGATTGGGCACCGGCCTGTGAGGGAGAGATTAAGGAAGTCATTCCGGCTATGGTCAAGATTGTAAGTGTTCTGCGCATGAGCCGCCCTCCTCTCC
>JADEXW010000944.1 GCA_015206935.1 Pseudanabaenaceae cyanobacterium LEGE 13415
AACTACGGGAACGCTCAGATCGCCAAAACCGTTGGAACACAAAGGGTAAGTCCTTCGCAGCAATTCCAATTCCGGTGTCTTGGATAGTAACCCAGAATCTTTCTCGCTCTGCCCAAGCTTTAACAGTCACAGAACCTTCAGGTGTGTATTCCAAAGCATTTCTGATCAAGTTTGTGAGAATTTGATTGAAACGATCGCGGTCGGCAAAAATTTGAGGCAAATTCTCAGCACCCGTGAAGCTCAAGCCACAAGCATTGTTCCATCCTGTTGCCTGGAAATTCGCAATCACTTGCTCAATCACCGGACGCGGAGAAAAAGATTCCAAACGAAGGGGGAGCGACCCTGCTTCGATTTTTGACAGCGTATTTAAGTCTGCCAGCAGGCGGGTCATGCGCTCTGCTTCTTCGTGTAACTGTCGCGTCACGTCTGGCGTTAGCTCGAATTTATCCGAAGTTTCCAATAGTTCTAGATAGCCTCGAATGACAGTCAGCGGTGTGCCCATCTCATGTGCCAGATCACCCACTAATTCTTGGCGACGCTCCTCCACTCCTTGCAGACGATCTGCCACACTATTGAGCGTTAATTCCAGCCTGCGAATTTCTGGAATGTTGCTCGGAAGAATGCGAACGTCCAGATCGCCTGCGCTAAATTGCCGAGCGGCGTATTCAATTTTCTTGAGCGGCTTGAGAATCGAGCGCGTCAGATACACACTGAGTCCTCCGACCGTAAAAAAGCTGAGAAAAAGCGCCGATAACGTTCCTTGATCGTTGACTGTGTAGAACAAGTCCAGTGTCTCAGAGAAACAATTTTGAATCGCTGAACTTCCTGGAGAGGGAGCAGACTGTTGCGCTCTCTCCATCCTGGCTAATCGAGATGAGAATTGTTGTGCCTTATAGCTATGCGCTACGACTCCCGCAAGCGTCAAGCTTGACACAAGAATCAGCAAATGACTCAGAAAAAATCTTAAACGAAGGGTCATGATATCTGTTAATCGTCTTCAAAGCTGTAACCAATGCTTGTATGAGTGCGAATAAAGCGATCTCGCTGATTTGGTGGGCTAATCTTGCCCCGCAATCGTCCGATGTAAGTGTCGATCGTTCTTTCATCGCCAACATAGTCAATTCCTCGCACCGCATCTAGCAACTCAGAACGGCTCCACACCCGTTTAGGACGGGCTGCCATCAGTGCTAGTAAATTAAATTCAACAGGTGATAACCTCACCAATTCCAGTTCACCCTCATCCGTTTTCCGCACCCTCACTTGCCGTTTCTCTGAATCAATAATGAAGTGCGGACTTTCGATCGTATCTTGTTCTCCCTCATGGCGCAATTTACGTCGCAAGACTGCTCGCACTCGCGCAATGAGTTCTTGAGGGCTAAAAGGCTTGGGAATATAGTCGTCGGCTCCCGTCGAAAATCCCACGATGCGATCGTTCTCGCTTCCCTTTGCCGTCAACATGATGATATAGGGATCTTTCCTGACGGATTTATTCTGACGAATACGAGTGCAAACCTCTAGCC
>JADEXW010000945.1 GCA_015206935.1 Pseudanabaenaceae cyanobacterium LEGE 13415
GCAATCTCTCAACTCAGCTTAGTACCCATGCCAAGGGTCAATCTGGAGAGGAGCCGGATGAGCGGAAACTCTCACGTCCGGTTTTGAAGCCGAGCATGGGGGGCGACCTCCATGCTTAGGTTAACGGATTGACCGAACCAATTCGGACAACGCAAGCGGTGAATAGCCCATTGAGTCGCTAGATGCTACAGACTTCCGAATACTTCCCTAGTTCGGATTTCCTCTAAGCCTGATTGGCTCAGGCGTTACGTCAAGGTAAGCCATGTTTCTAGCGATGGGCGAAGGGACTTGAACAATATTGGGTTATACCAAAATGCGAATTTCAGTTGTCGATAGTCAAAATCAACCACTCATGCCAACCACACCCGCGAGAGCGAGAAAGTGGATTGCATCGGGTAAAGCAGTCAAGCGATGGTCGGATTGCGGTCAATTCTATGTGCAGTTGACGGTAGAGCCATCGGGTTACGCCGTTCAGGATGTTGTTATCGGGATTGACCCCGGTAAGAAATATTCAGGAATTGGCGTGCAGTCCGAGCGATTCACTCTGTACACGGCACATCTAATCCTGCCGTTCCAAACCGTTCGTGACCGCATGGATAATCGTCGTTTGATGCGACGGGGAAGACGCGGGAGACGAATCAATCGCAAGATTGCATTTTCAAAACGTGCCCATCGTCAGAAGCGCTTTGCGAATCGTCGTCAAGGTAAGCTTGCACCGTCGATTCGTGCCAACCGTCAATTAGAACTCAGAATCGTTTCGGAACTCTGCAAGCTGTATCCAGTGGCAGAAATTCGATACGAGTATGTTCGGGCTGATGTCGATTTGACATCGGGACGGAAAAAGGCGAAATCTGGAAAAGGTTTTTCTGCTGTGATGGTCGGTCAACGCTGGATGTTGAAACAACTAGAGCAGTTTGCGACCGTTGTGAAAATCGAAGGGTATCAAACCGCTGCGACTCGCAAGTATCTAGGACTAGCCAAAAACAAAGCAGACAAATCTAAGGCAGAGTTCAACACTCACGCTGTCGATGGGGTTGCAATTGCAGCATCGCACTTTGTTGACTTTCGTCACTATCACAAAACAGGTGAAGATGGAGCGGACTGGTTTGGTTCAGTCTCAATCACAGTTGCACCATTCTTTGTGATTCGTCGTCCACCCTATATCCGTCGTCAGCTTCATTTGATGGTTCCAGCAAAAAGCGGGATTCGTCGTAAGTATGGCGGGTCTACGACTCGTCATGGTGTTCGCAAAGGCGATTTGGTTCAATCTCCAAAAGGGACTGGCTACGTCAGTGGCGACACTGAAAAGCAAGTATCTGTCAGCGAAGCTAACTGGAAACGGTTAGGGCAGATCACTGCTATTAAGGTGCAATTGATCCGCCGTTCAAACGGATTGATTGTTGCTTGATATCTTGTAAAGCCGTCCTCCGCTTCGCTAAAGGACGGGGTTTCCACCCATTTTTCTGATGACGAACCCGACAGAACCCCAAGGAAACGCCAGCATTCCCGATGAAAATCG
>JADEXW010000946.1 GCA_015206935.1 Pseudanabaenaceae cyanobacterium LEGE 13415
ATTGAGCGCTCAGTTGGATGCGATCGAGCAAGGTGGATCGATTTTTACGACTGAGATTCAGATTTTGCGTGGCGTGATTTTGCAAGCGCAATTGTTGAGAAAACAGTATTGGTGTGTAGTTGCGAATCCGCCTTATATGGGTAATAAGAGCATGAACTCGCATCTAAAGAATTTTGCTGAAACGAACTACCCTGATAGTAAATCTGATTTATTTTCTGTGTTTGTCGAACACATCATCAGAATGACACTGAAGGATGGTTACATTGGTTTAATGTCTCCATTTACTTGGATGTTCTTAAGCTCTCATGAAAAACTCCGCAAAAAACTACTGAATGAAAGTACTTTATTAAGTCTAGTAAGACCTGAGTATCACGCTTTTTTTGACTCAGCTTATGTTCCGATCTGCTGTTTTACTCTTTCTAGAAGAGTTTTATTTAACTATTCAGGATCTTTTATTGATTTAACAGAGTTCTATGGAGCAGATTTGCAGCCAGTAAAAACATTAGAAGCAATTTTTGATCCAAACTGTGGTTATCTTTACTACGCAAAACCAACTGACTTTGCAAAAATTCCAGGCAGTCCGGTTGCTTGGATCTCAGAACGAGAGCTAGAAGCATATAGTGAAGGTAAGATTTTAGGCTCTTATTCTGAACCCAGAAAAGGATTAGATACAGGGTATAACGATAGATTTTTAAGGTTCTGGCATGAGACTAGCATAGTGAACTCAAGCCTTTCTAGTGATGAATCTATTAGTGTCTCAAATACTCAGCTTGTAAAGTGGTTTCCTTATAATAAGGGAGGCGATTTTAGAAAATGGTATGGAAACCGTGAGTATGTTATTAACTGGAGAAATGATGGACAAGAAATTAAGAGCCAGTTAAACAATAAAACGCGGAAGCCAACTCTGAGAAATCAAGACTATTATTTTCGCGAGGGCTATACATGGACGACTGTATCATCATCTAAATTTTCTGCACGTTACACCCTAAATGATTCTTTGTTTGATAATGGAGGATGCACTTTATTTTCAGGTACTAATCTTCATGTAATAGGAAACTTTCTTAACTCAAAAATAGCACAAAGATATCTGGATTTTATTTCACCTACACTAAATTATCAGCCTGGTGATATTTCTAGAATTCTATATAAACCTTTAGAAGATAGAGATCTCGAATACAAAGTTAGTGAAAAAGCTTTAACTCTTGTCGAGTTTAGTAGATTTGATTGGGATAGTTTTGAATCTTCTTGGGATTTTCAAATTCACCCACTGATTAAAGATAGAAATGTTTACCAGCTTTCGTTAGCTTTTTCAAACTGGAAAACTGCGACAGATCAAACTTTTCAAGAGGTCAAGCGATTAGAGGAAGAAAACAATCGGTTTTGGATCGAAGCCTACGGACTCCAAGACGAGCTCACCCCCGAAGTTCCCGACGATCAAATCACCATTCGCCGCGCCGATCGCTCCCGCGACATCCGTTCCCTCATCTCCTACGGAATCGGCTGCATCA
>JADEXW010000947.1 GCA_015206935.1 Pseudanabaenaceae cyanobacterium LEGE 13415
TCTCTGGAGTGCAGAACAGACCCGTTTTACTTCTGAGATTGCTCAATTTACTCAATACAAAAATGCCGAGTTTCAACTAGAGGTAGCTCGATCGATTGTGCAAGGTAAGTTGCTCAATTCTAAACAATTTCTGCTTCGGCTCAATCGCAAGCGCAAATTGGACACTGTGACAACTGCGATCGCAGGATTGAATCAGGATTTGAATGCGATCTCAAAAGTGGACAATCTAGAGTCTTTGCGAGGGTATGAGGGAATTGCCGCGAGTCGGTATTTTTCAGCATTTGGGCAACTGATGACGAATTCTGAATTTCAGTTTGAGGGTCGCAATCGTCGTCCACCGACTGATCCTGTGAATTCGATGTTGAGTTTTGGCTATACGTTGTTGTTTAACAATGTGTTGAGTTTGATTTTGACAGAAGGGCTGCATCCTTATTTGGGAAATTTGCATCGCAGCGATCGAGCGGAGCCGCATCTTGCGTTTGATTTGATGGAGGAGTTTCGATCTGCGATCGTGGATAGTCTGGTAATGACTTTGGTGAATCGTCGCATTATGAAACCGGATGATTTTCAAGCTCCTGATTCGGAGGGGGGTGTCTATCTGACTAATTCGGCGCGACGATTGTTTTTGAAGCAGTTTGAGACGCGGATGGAAACTCAGGTATCGCATCCGAGTGTGCAGGAGCGGGTGTCTTATCGTTCTGCGATTCAGCTTCAAATTCGGCAGTATCAGCGCTGTGTGATGGATGCGGGGCAGTATGTTCCTTTTTTGAGGGCGGTGTGATGTTGCTTTTGGTGGTGTATGACATTGCAGATAATAAGCGTCGGACGCGGTTGGCGAATTTTCTGGAGGGGTATGGTAGGCGAGTGCAGGAGAGTGTGTTTGAGTGTTTTTTGCCGTTGCCAGAAGTAAAAAAGTTGTTTGAACAGGTGAAGCGTCGAGTCAAAGCGAAGGAGGATAATGTGCGGTTTTATTGGATTCCGTCGGATGCTTTGCCGAAGGTTCTCACGATCGGGAGTCCCTTGCCGGGTGCGCCTCCGAGTGTTTACATAATTTAGCGTTTAGTTGCGAGGAACTCTGTTACTATTTTCTAGAAATGCGTGATCGACGCAATCGAACTGTACCTTGACAACTCAATAGTTTCGTTGAAGTCCGTCGATGCGGCTTGAAATAAGTGCTTTAGGCTGTATTGCTTGAGTTGAGTTCAAGAATTCTGCTTCACGGGATTAAGTTGATTCGCGATGCGTCGATTTGATCCCGTAAAGCCCCTTCTCGTATAGGTTTCTGAGAGAGGAGATTCATTACCACTTCCCCGCAAGGGGACGGAAACTTCCGTTCGTATGGACACTGTGAATAAACGTAACTGATGGATTCATTACCACTTCCCCGCAAGGGGACGGAAACTAGGGAATTTATGGTTAATAGCTTTCTGGACAGTTTTGATTCATTACCACTTCCCCGCAAGGGGACGGAAACAAGATGCCGATCAGTTACAGTCTGGAGTTC
>JADEXW010000948.1 GCA_015206935.1 Pseudanabaenaceae cyanobacterium LEGE 13415
AAATAGACTTCATGCGCGGAACGTTCATTATCCTGAGCCTCGATCGCGTCACTCCCCTGAACGAACGAACCCGATGGAATCAAAATCATTCCCCCACACTCTAAAGAATTCCCACTCTCAAAGTCCCCCAGAATTGGGGGATTTAGGGGGCTTCCACCCGCCCCCACTGAAGCTCGTAACTCCGACAACGCAAGCACGATCGACATCGTTTCCGCATGTTGGCATTCATGCTGAATCAACCATTTCCACAATCGCTCCTGTTGATCCAGAGGCGCGATCGCTAAATAATCAAAAACTTTCGATCGCACTGTCTCTAAATAGTCCAGCACGATCGAAATCTCAGGCAATCGAACTCGCTCAGTTTTCGGCAATCCATCCTGAGCAAACAATCGATGATACTCAGGAAACACAGGCGGATATCCTGCACATCGCTGCAAAATCCAGAGCGCTTCCGTATAAGCAATATGTCCCAAATGCCACCCAATCGGACTGAAATCAGCATGGGCTTGAGTACAAAACGTTTCGTAATCGAGAGAATCAATCAAAGTTAGCGTTCTCGATCGACACATTTGCATCGAGTGTCGCAACTCAGATCGGAGTGATGTCAGGCTCAAAATCATGATCAACGGTCAACAAACAGCGATCGGGCAACGCTTTCCACTTTCCCTCAAAAATCGGTTCCGATGCAATCAGCACAGAGTCTGGGAAAGTTGGATCATTCTGCAAATAGTAAAGCGTTGGAGTTTGAACGCCTTGAGCATAGCGAGAAGCAACTAACTGATAGCCATCACTAAAGATGAGATTTGCAGAAAACGGAACTTGATGTTTTTCACCGAATTCCGTCAGCAGGTCTAAAGTTCGGTGCAACGCATCGGTAAGATTCGCACTCGATTCCAATTCATCGATCACCGTTGCAAAAATATGTTCCGAATCGGTTAATCCTTGCACCAATTGATAAGCAAGGTCACTTAATCGATCGCGCATCGGACGGTACAACGTTTGGCGAAAGTCTTTAATAAATCCGTTATGCAGCCCCAAAATCGACGCATATTGAAACGGCTGAGTATTACTTAGATCAGTCGCAAGTCCAGCCGTAGCACTCCGAACATTTGCCAACACACAACCCGATTCAACATATCGACCTAAACTCTGTAAGTTCACCTCGTTCCAAATCGGTATGGTACTGCGATAGGTAAACGGCTCAGTTTCACGAGTAGCATGATACCAACCCACTCCAAAACCATCAGCATTGACCGTACCCGCAGTCATTTCTTTAGGCTCATAGCTTTGAACCACGAGAGAATGATCGGATTGAGAAATTAATCGATCGAGCAACACAGGTCGCCCTAGATAACCAAGCAAACGACACATAGAGAAAGTAAGGAATCGAACTAATTCAATGTGACATAAATTTTCAAATTATGGTTTCAGGCTCCAAGCCGCGATTGCTAAACAAGCCCAACCTGTAATAAACGCCACTCCACCCAAGGGAGCCA
>JADEXW010000949.1 GCA_015206935.1 Pseudanabaenaceae cyanobacterium LEGE 13415
CCACCAAGGTGCAGGAGCTGAAGCGCGCCGGGATCGACGTCATTGGACTCGGCGCCGGAGAGCCCGATTTCGATACGCCCGATTTCGTCAAGGAAGCGGCAATCGAGGCGATCCGTCGCGGTCAGACGAAATATACCAACGTGGATGGCACGCCTGAGCTGAAGGACGCGATCGCGGCCAAGTTCAAGCGCGACAATGGCCTTGATTACACGCCGGCGCAGATCAGCGTGAACGTCGGCGGCAAGCACACCCTGTTCAACGCGCTCGTCGCAACCGTTGAGGCTGGCGACGAAGTGATCGTACCCGCGCCTTACTGGGTCAGCTATCCCGAAATGGTCAAGCTTGCAGGTGGAACTCCAGTCATTGTTAAAACCACCGCAGAAACACAGTTCAAGATCACGCCCGACCAACTGAGACAAGCGATCACGGATAAAACAAAGCTCTTTATTCTCAATTCGCCCTCGAATCCGACGGGAGTGGTATACACGCCTGATGAAATTCGTGCGATCGCAGAAGTGATTGTCGAAAAGCAAATCTATGTCGTCTCAGATGAGATTTATGAGCGCTTACTTTACGATGGTGCAGAGCATTTGAGTATTGCCGCCGCGAGTCCAGAAGCATTCGATCGAACCATCATCAGTCATGGATTTGCCAAAGCATATTCCATGACCGGATGGCGAGTTGGATATTTAGCTGGCAACGTAGAGTTAATCAAAGCCGCGAGTAAGATTCAGGGACACAGCACCTCGAATGTGTGTACGTTCGCTCAATATGGCGCGATCGCGGCTTATGAAGATCCTCGATCGAATGAATCGGTGGAACTGATGCGACAAGCTTTTGCAGAACGGCGACAAGCAATCTTTGATTTAGTTAGTGCAATTCCAGGATTAAGCTCTGTTAAACCCGACGGCGCGTTTTATCTGATGGTTGATATCAGCAAGCTTGGCAAGAGTTCTCTAGAGTTCTGTGACGGGTTATTGACCGAACAGAAAGTGGCGGCGATTCCGGGAATTGCGTTTGATGCAGATGATCATATTCGGATGTCATACGCGACCGATATGGCAACGATCGAGAAGGGGATCGATCGATTGGCGGCTTTTGTGAAATCAAAGCTGTAGGTCAAATCTGAATACTCTTGCAAATAGAAGTTGTTAGTGTGTAGAATTCGCTCTTTGCACTTCGTTTTGGGCGGATCGTGCCCCCTAAATCCCCCAATTCTGGGGGACTAAGAACAAAGAAGAATTTCTAGAATTCAAAAGCGTTTTCAACCTTCAAAGTCCCCCAGAATTGGGGGATTTAGGGGCTTACAGGTGTAGGTTTGTGTTGAAGTCATTACGATGAGTTCAAGAGCAACGCGAAAGTGGGCTGTGGAACTAAGGGTGGCATCCGAATTGGAAGCTGCTGGCTTAACCAGATCGGCAGCACAATCAAACCGAGGGCAAAACAAGATAACTGCCGCAGTTGAGGATGTTTAGGCGTTGGACGATTGGGAC
>JADEXW010000950.1 GCA_015206935.1 Pseudanabaenaceae cyanobacterium LEGE 13415
CTATGTGGGAGAGCGATTTCGAGATGTCGATCGCATTTCTCATCGATAAAAAAGAGGACTCAGATTGCTCTGAATCCTCCTTCGATATGACCACACTCGTGACAACTTGACCTTGTTAGGACTTAGTACGCGCGGGACGCAAATTTGTTGTAGATGAAGATTGCCAGGATTGCACCCAAGACGGCAACAAGGATTCCTGGGATGCTCAAGGAAGTTGCGGTAAATGCAAGGGTTCCAGTCTCAAGCACAGTTACGATCGTGCCTCCGATGAATGCGCCGACGATTCCTAAAATCATTGTGCTGAGTAATCCGCCACCCTGACGACCGGGATAGATTGCTTTCGCGATCGCGCCTGCCAATAATCCCAAAATGATCCACGCTAGAATGTTCATGATTATGTCCTTTCTGTTTAATAAGCTGAAAATAATCGGTTCGCTTCAAGGTTGATAAACTGTGTTTTTTCCTGAAGCAACTTTTGATGTTCTTAAGTTAACAGGGTGATTGTATCGTTTGTACCTTTCCGAAGTTAGATCCGCAGTTTTCAACGGTTAGAGGAATAGCGAGATTCTTCTCAACCGTTAGGTATAAGACAAGTCTCACTCGTGAGCGATGACGCGCGATCGCACTATCTTGTAAGGTCATGCTGTAAGACTTACTTTTTAAGGCGATGAGATTCAAAACCATTGTGCGATTAGTCCGCGATACCGTGAACGAATGGAATGAAGATAATGTTCCATTGTTGGCGGCGGCGTTGGCGTATTACACGATGTTTTCGTTAGCGCCACTGTTGATTATTGTGATCGCGATCGCGGGTGCAATTTACGGGGAAGAAGCGGCACGCGGTGAGATCGTTCAACAGATTCAAGGATTAGTTGGACGAGAGGGGGCTGAGTTTATTCAGTCGATGATTCAGAATGCGAATCGACCGGACTCTGGAGGCGGGATTGCAACGCTCGTCGGGATAGGATTCTTGATCTTTGGGGCATCGGGCGTCTTTGGTCAGCTTCAAGCTGCACTCAATACGATTTGGGAGGTGAAACCGAAACCGGGACGGGCAGTGAAGAGCTTTATTCAAGCTCGATTTTTATCGTTTGCGATGGTGTTAGTAATTGGGTTCCTGTTGCTGGTTGCATTAGTATTGTCGGCAGCATTGTCAGGAATTAGTAGTTATTTTGGTGGATTTCTTCCTGAGGCGTTTCAGATTGGACGAATTCTTAACTTTGTACTGTCATTTGCGTTAATTACATTATTGTTTGCATCAATTTATAAATTTCTTCCAGATGTTGAAGTGCCTTGGAAGAATCTTTGGGTTGGGGCTGCTGTAACTGCGCTTCTCTTTAATATTGGTAAATACTTAATCGGTCTTTATCTCGGTAACAGTAGCGTAGGGTCTACTTACGGTGCTGCGGGATCGTTAGTCGTTGTATTGCTTTGGGTGTTTTATTCAGCGCAGATCTTACTATTCGGCGCAGAGTTCACCCAGGTTTATTC
>JADEXW010000951.1 GCA_015206935.1 Pseudanabaenaceae cyanobacterium LEGE 13415
GTTCACAGGCGGAGCAGCGCCGTGACTTTGATCTGACTTAGTAAAACCATTCGGTGATTCTAAAGAGTGAAATAGGTTGGAGCTGCTCAAGCACTCCTCCTGGCATTAGTCCAACCGTTAACCGAGGAATAAGACTAGCCTGACTAAGGTGGAAGAATTGAGCAAATCTCCGGTATTCGAGGTCAAATGAAGTCTTAAACACTCGCTAATACACAGCCTTCATGACAACCCTACTTTGAACGACCTATGAATCTTGCTGAATATTAGGGCTGTCCTTATGCAAGTTAATGCAATTAATTTTCATTAACAACTACTGTTAACATAAGTTAACACTTCTTTTGCGATGGCACAAGGTTGACCAGATTTAGGTTTTATCCCTTTGCTTAAGGTGATCATTGCGATTTCATAAGACTTGCTTGCAAAAAAATCTTGTGTTATTAGGAATATATATCTATCTTCTTAGTGAGACTATTTTTCAATAAACTAATTAGGTTGCTTGCTCGATCGCTGTATTTGAACGTCAACGATTGCTTAGCTTTGCGCCGAGACGTTCTTCTAAGATTTTTCATCACCGCGCTAAGCACGTGGGTACTCCTTCTATGAAAATTGTTACGCAAGACGAATTTAACGATCTTTGGCAAGCGGCATTAGGGAAAGACCAAGTTTGGACTTGGCAAGGGCATGAAGGATTACGTCGATTACCGCAAGCTTTGGGGCAAGGACAAAGACGATTGACAGTTCTCCGAGAAGGACTACAGCTTTGGGTAGATGACGTGGTGTACGATCGACCCATTCATCTAGATTATGTCTATCAAATCCCTCAACTCACGTTAACGTTTTACCTATCCGGTGATTTCCGGATTGTCAATCCTGGTTTGGCAAAAGAGGAAGATCGCTCTGAAGTCAACGGAGAAAGCTGTATTTGCTATCTTCCCCACGTTCGATCGATCGAATACTATCCAGCCCAGCAACCGCTACAGCGCCTCATTTTGAGTGTGGATCTTGAGTTTTTGCGATCGTATTTTCCTGATCCAGCATTTCCCCTACTCATTCGGCAACTATTAGAGGGAAAGCCGATTGATCCTTTTCATCAAACGTTTGGCATTGCTGCTCGTACCCTTCAGCCGATTCTTCAGCAGATTTTAACTTGCCCCTATCAAGGTGCATTGCGGCAAATGTTTTTAGAAAGTAAGTCGCTGGAACTGCTAACTTTGCAGCTTGCACGTTGGGCAAAAGATGAGCAACAACCCACGACACAGACACGATGGAAACCCCAGGATTTAGAGAAGCTTGAGCGTGCAAAAGAAATCTTACACTGCTCGATCGAATATCCTCCTTCACTTGGCGAGCTAGCAAGGCAGGTTGGCTTAAATGACTGCAAACTTAAACAAGGTTTTCGTCAAGTCTTCGGAACGACTGTATTTGGCTATCTGAGAGCTTGCCAGATGGAACGAGCCAAGCAATTGTTGAGAGAAACTGACCTTTATAT
>JADEXW010000254.1 GCA_015206935.1 Pseudanabaenaceae cyanobacterium LEGE 13415
GATATTGATGGTATTACAGGCGGATTCAATTTTCAGAGCGCTTGGACGACAGGTTGGATTGCTGGAAACGCAATCGCCAACTTGTCAAAATTAAGTGTCTAGACGGTGCATCGACTCAAGGCAACTATTCGCTTCAACTTTGGGGATGTCATGTTTAAATTAATCGCTGGTTTGGTTGCAGGTGCGGTCATTCTTGCGCCGCTATCACCTGCTCATGCACAGAGTTATCGAACTCGATCGACCGGATTCGGAGTCACGATCGGATCACCTGGAATCGGAATTTCGATTGGAACGCCTTACGATCGCGGCTATCGTCCATTTCGGAATGAAGTCATTCTGCGTCGAAGTGGCTTCGATCCTTACATCTATTCCAATCCCTATTATCCAGGAAGTATCTATTCTCCTGGTTTCGGATCTCCAGTGATTGTTGCACCGAGAGCGCGAACGGTTATTATCAATCGAGGAAATGACAACTACTACAGAAGTGCTTACTGTGGCAGCGTGATTTATGGTAGCCCGATCGCGTCTCCGATCCCAGTTGATCCCTTTACTGGGCTAGCTTGTCGTTAATTTTCTGTTGTAAGCGCGATCGCAGTTCTTCGGCTCGATCATACAACTGCGATCGCGTTAATTCTTCTTGTGGCGGTTGTTGCAACGGTTGAAAGTAATACTTCAATCGCGTTTTCACTGCCCAAACTCCCAACGATGGAAACAATACAAATAGGAATAGTAACGGTGACACAGGTAATAATGGCATTTTCAACACTTGTGCCAATCGTTTAGAGTTCACTGTCCAAGGATGTAGAGACTCACTACCGATACAAACTGTGGGCAGAATTGGAACCTGATACCTTGTACTCAGCCGCATAAAACTAGGGTCAAATCGTTCTAATTGATAGCGATGTCGCCAACCTTTTGCAAGTCCTCTCCAACTTTCGGGAGCATAGAGCAAAACTGTTTTTTGTGCGATCGCTTCTTCAAAACTCTCTTTTTCAGCGCGAACGCCTCCCAATACTCGCGCCCATCCACGCGGCAACCACCACACCAGCCACGGATGATCAAAGAAAATTGGATGCGCCACAGGTTGCACAAACCAGCCCGTTTTCTGACCAAGCAACACGCCTAAGCAAACAAAATCCCAAGGAAAGCACATTCCCGCATGATTCAAGGCAACGATCGCAGGAGGATGTTCTGGTAGATGCTCGATTTGATGAAGTTCAGCCCGAAAATAGCGAGTGATGATCGGTAATAAAATCTCTTGCCGAAACGCTTCTTGATACGCGGGATTAGGTTCGGTTGATTCGGATTTTGGCGATCGAAATCCCAACCGAGTCCAACGAATTAACAATGCTAGATAAAATCCACCAGGAATCAGAAACAGTAAATATTCCAGCCAATTCCAGCCGTCTGGATCAGCATGGTAGTGCTGCCAATGGCGATTAAATAGAATCAACCAACCGGGCGGATACCAAAAACAAAACCAGTCAAACCGGGAGAACTGGAAAGTCATAAGCGATAGAGTCAATCAGGTCATTCAATTGAAATACCGCAAATCCGGATCAAAACAGATCTGCCTTAGTGCATCTCTTTGCAGATGAAAGTCGCGTGATCTTAGCACGAAAAACTCAGTGAAATTGTTCATCAGATCATTGGTATCTCTATACTAAAAGAGCGAATTACAGCGATCGATTGCGAATGGTTCACACTTCCCTGATTGAACAAAACGGCTTCGTCTTTTTCTACCCAGATCTATTCGGTCGAGCAGAAGCCGATCGACTATATGCTGATCTCCTTAGCCAAATTAAGTGGCAGCAAGACCATCTCAAGATTTATGGCAAGGATGTGCCGCTTCCTCGGCTCACGGCTTGGTATGGCGAGAAGCAGTACACCTATTCTGGAATAGAGATGCAGCCGCGATCGTGGACTGAGGCTTTATTGCAGATCAAATCTTGCATCGAACCCTTATCGAATACACGGTTTAATAGTGTTTTACTGAATCTGTATCGCGATGGAAATGACAGCGTTTCATGGCACAGCGACGATGAACCTGAGTTGGGCAAAAATCCGATCATTGGTTCTGTCAGTTTTGGAGCAACGCGGCGATTTTCATTGAAGCATCGTCGTAATAGAGATTTGAAAAGAATCGATATTGAATTGACACACGGTAGCTTTTTATTGATGGCTGGCGAAACTCAACATCATTGGTTGCATCAAATTCCAAAAACAAAAAAAATAACATCGCCACGAATTAATCTCACGTTTAGAATGATTCATTAACCAACCAATCGATCGCTAAAAATGAATCATCTCTATACTGACATTCTCGATAGCCTTCGTCAGTTGAGTCAGACCCAAAACGATGAATTAGGTTTCAAACAGTATTTAAGATCACTGCAACCAAGCGTCAAACGACTTCGCAAAGCGTATGCCGATCGACAAATTGTTGTCGATTATTCATCATCCGAAATTCAGGCTGCCTATTTAATCGCTTATTATCCGCATTATGCTGAAATGACGTTTAAGTCGCTCGATTATTTCAACTTTGCAGAAGCGATCCATCAAAATCATCTGAATATTTGCTTATTTGGTTCTGGTTCTTGCCCTGAAGTGATTGGAATACTAAGCTACTTAAACAAAACAGAAATTCAGTCCGTAACTATTGAAACCTTTGATATTGCGGCAGAGACTTGGAAACTTAGCCGTGATATTACGATCGATCAACTTAGTCCCCGCATCTGGTCAAGAAAATTTTTATCAAATCATCATACGCTTGATTTCTGCAAAGAAAGCTCTTTTTATTCAATCCAGAATGTGATCGCAAAAAGCCATCTCTTTATTTTCCAGAACTGCCTAAATGAGCTTTTCAATGCAAGAGAAATTGTAAAAGACAATCTCAAGTTTTTGTTAGAAACAATGCCTGAAGCTAGCACTTTGATAATTGCAGATCAGGGCGAATATGGTGAAGTGACTCAAGCAATGCAGAGTTTAGAAAACATAGCGACGCGACTCAATACAGAGAATGAAATTTACTCGATCGGGCGTTCAGAAAAAACAAAAGCATATTTTTCAACTAGCTTAAGTCTTCCTGCGATTATCTCAACTTGTCTACTCACAGGTGCAAATCTCCTCAAACCCAGAAGAAATGTGAAAGCAAGCTATCTTAAAATATCAAGATTAATGACTTCACCCCTTGCTGTGAGTGTCGATCGACAATTCATCACCCAACTCGAAGCAGAACTTCATCAGCTAAAACAAACTGAGCAAACTCACTTTGCCTCGATGCAGGCTTCGATCGAACAAATTCAAGCCCAAATCGATCAAGTCTCAATTTCAGCCGAAAATCTCGTTGATTTTGCTGAAAAGATTCGAGAACAACATGCAATTCTTTCTAACCAATTTAAGCAGCTTAAAGCGGATGCAACTCATCAACAGAATGCTCTAGTTGAGCGATCAATTACAGTCCCGATTTCTCAACTTCAAGCAGATTTGCAACAACTTAGAGTAACTCTAAATCACACTGCTTCCTCTGAACAAATCAGCCAGCTAGAGCAAGCCATTGAAACGATCGGGCAACGACTAAATCAAATCGAACTTGACCGAAATTCAATCCTGCTAAAAGACCAATTCGATCAATGGAATCTCTCTTTACAGCGGCACGCTGAGATTGATCGAGAGAACCTCATCAAACGCCTGAAGCAGAATCGCCAAATCACGATCGTACTCACCTTGATCAGCGTTTTAAGCTTTGTCATTGCTACGATCGCACTATTCCGTTAACCGACTTCAACGGTTCCCGGTTCTGGCATTCCTAACACTTGATGATATAAACGATCGTATTCCACAGCGGATTTTTTCCAGCTAAAGTTCTGCTGCATTCCCCGCTGCTGAAGTTCTTTCCACAATCCCTTAAATCGATACGCTTCATTCGCCCGTACCATCGAAGTGAATAGATCTAATGGCTCATAGCGATCGAAACAATATCCCGTTCCTGCATGATTGTCTGGATCATTGTGCGAAACCGTATCCACTAATCCGCCTGTCCGCCGCACGATCGGTACACAGCCATACCGCATCGATAACATTTGACTAATTCCACAAGGCTCAAATCGAGACGGCATCAAGAACGCATCCGATCCCGCATAAATTCGACGTGCTAAAGCATCGTTGTAGAGTAAGTACACGGACATTCGACCGCCATATCGCGAAGATAGTTGCCACATCTGGGTTTCATAATATCGATCGCCTGTTCCCAACAGAATAAATTGAGCATCCGTATAAGCAAGATATCGATCGAGAATTTGAATCACCAGATCCAATCCTTTCTGCTCTACTAATCGTGTCACCATTCCGATCAAGAACGCTTTGGAATTGACTTCTAAACCAACTTCTTCTTGGAGTGCAATTTTGTTGGCGATTCGATCGTCAAGCGTATCGATCGAGAATGGTTTTGCGATCGCTTTATCGGTCTCTGGATCATACGAATCGATATCGATTCCATTCACGATTCCAGAAAGTTTCCCACTAATAAACGATAGTAATCCCTCTAGCGTTTCCCCATACGTTGGCGTTTTGATTTGTTCTGCATAAGTGGGTGAAACTGTCGTCACCCAATCCGCAAATTGCACCGCTGCCGCCATCGTATTGTGTCCCTGCATATACCAAGGACACCACGTCATTTGTCTCAGCTTCCACTGCCAAGGACCTTGATACGCCAAATTATGAATCGTAAAAATCGTAGAAATATCCGGGTCTTGGTGCATCCACACCGGAATCATTCCCGAATGCCAATCGTGACAGTGAATAATCTGCGGCTTCCAATAGTTCCAAGCGAATTCCGCTGCACCATTTGAAAAGAACGTAAATCGCCAATCTTCATCCTCTCCGCCATAAATCCGACGCGGATCAAAAGCGGGATGTCCAAACAAATACAGCGGCACATCTGTTCCTGGCAACACCGTTTCATACACCGCAAAGGCATTAAACATTGCATACCCTTGCCAGATCGGTTCTGCCGGGATCTTAATTTTGTCATTGAGAAAGCCATAGTACGGCAGAAAAATCCGGACATCATGCCCCATCGCTTTCAACACGGAGGGCAATGCACCCACCACATCGCCTAGTCCGCCCACTTTCGCGATCGGTGCTGCTTCCGCCGCCACAAACAAAATCCGCATCTGGCTGTCCTCTTTGGTGTCGCACTGACATCATACGACGAGCGCGATCGTCATTTGCGCGTATGTCAAAATCAAAGAAACGCTGAGGTTTACTCAATGGTCAGCCAAGTTTCGACTCCTCCTTTAGAAAGCGGCGATCGTCTTTCCCGCACCGAGTTCGAGCGCCGTTACGCCTTATTTCCCAATCTCAGAGCCGAATTAATTGAAGGAGTGGTATACGTGGCATCCCCTGTCCGAGCAAAACAACACGGTAGACCTCACGCACTGATGATTACTTGGTTAGGAACCTATGTTTCTGCAACTCCAGGCGTTGACATTGAAGATAATGCGACTGTTCGGCTTGATCTCGATAATGAACCCCAACCCGATGCGTTGCTGCGAATTGAACCGGAAGTTGGAGGAAATTCTCGAATTACCGAAGATGACTATATTGAAGGTGCGCCGGAATTAATCGTTGAAATTGCTGCGAGTAGCGCATCCGTTGATATGAATGCCAAACTGAACGCTTATCGTCGCAATGGTGTTAGAGAGTATTTGGTTTGGCAAGTTTACGAAAATCAAATTCGCTGGTTTCAGTTGCAAGACAGCGAATACGTGCCTCTAGAACCTGAAGCGGAAGTGATTAAGAGTCGAATTTTTCCGGGATTGTGGCTAGCGATCGATGCACTTCAACAAGGCGATCTTGCAACCGTTTTATCGATGCTCCAAACTGGGTTAAGCAGTTCGGAGCATTGAGAATTTGCGAATCGACTACGCTGATTTAGTCGGATTCATCGCGTGTAAGCCGCACTCTTTCTTCGTGGCATCTTCCCACCACCAGCGTCCCTCTCGTTCATGCTGACCCGGCAAAACTGCCTTCGTGCAAGGCTCACATCCAATACTGATAAAGCCTTTTTCGTGCAATGGATTGTAAGGCACTTCAAAGCCACGAATGTACAGCCACACATCCGCAGATGACCAATTTGCCAAGGGATTGAACTTGATCAATGGTCGATCGTCTGTCGAAAACGCGGTATCAACCTGAGCGGCTGGAACGGTTGCACGAGTTGAAGGATTTTGATCCTTACGTTGTCCTGTGATCCACGCATCTAACGTTCCAAGCTTGCGACGTAGCGGTTCAACTTTGCGAATTCCACAGCATTCGTTGTGTCCGTCTTCGTAGAAGCTGAAGAGACCTTTCTCGCTGACGAGTTTTTGAACTTTCTCAGTGTCCGGGAAAAGAATGTCGATCGTAATCCCGTAGTGCTTTCTGACTTGCTCAATAAACTGATAAGTCTCAGCGTGAAGTCTACCTGTATCGAGGCTGAACACCTGAACTTTCTTGCCCATGCGGTGTGCCATATCGATCAGCACAACATCTTCTGCACCGCTGAACGAAATTGCAATATTGTCAAATTGCTCCAGTGCCCGCGCCAGGATCTTTTGCGGGCTTTGCGTTGAAAGTTCCGCATCTAAACTTGGAATGTCTAGAGCGGATTGCGCGATCGTCTGCGCCATGATGTGTTCTCCGGCGTTCCCTATAATGCGTTTTCTATTATCAGTCTTTATGAGCAAGATTGCCTAGCTACGATTGATCGTGGCGAAAATCTCGTTCAAAATTTCCTGCGCTCCTTGTTCTTTGGCTCGTTTTGCCAGTTCAGTTCCCAGCTTTTCAGCATCGGTCGCAAGTCCCGAAACACTATCTTTAACGAGCTTGTTCCCGTCTAAGCTGGCAACAATTCCAGTGAGCGTTAAAGTGTCACCTTCGATCGTGGTATTCACGCCGATCGGGACTTGGCAACCCCCTTCCAATTCACGCAAAAATGCCCGTTCTGCATAACAGCGATATGCAGTCGGCTGATGTTCCAACACTTTCAGCAGATCGAGAATTTCGGTATCTCCTTCGCGGCACTCGATTCCCAATGCGCCTTGTCCAACGGCATGAAGCGAGATGTCTGAAGGAATTAACTGATGAATACGATCGCTGAGTTCCAATCGATTCAATCCAGCCGCTGCCAAAATCAGCGCATCATATTCACCGGAATCCAATTTCGCCAATCGCGTAATCACATTGCCGCGCACATCTTTGAAGCTCAAATGCGGGTAATGATGACGCAACTGTGCCAACCGTCTCAGCGACGAAGTTCCAATCACAGCTCCTTCGGGCAACGAAGCAAGATCTTTATCTTTGTGCTTTTCATGGACGACGA
>JADEXW010000952.1 GCA_015206935.1 Pseudanabaenaceae cyanobacterium LEGE 13415
GCTTAGTAGTAGATCGGGTTCTCGTCCTCTAGAACTGATAGTTTTGAGCGCTTGTGAAACGGCTCGCGGTGACAATCGTGCGGTTTTGGGATTAGCAGGACTGGCAGCAAGAACTGGAACTCGTAGCGTTTTATCAACCCTATGGACAGCCCAAGGCGCACCGAACACAGAATTTATGGTGCAGTTTTATCGATCGCTGTCTCAACCCCAATCAACTAAAGCGGAAGCGGTTCGACAAGCACAACTACATCTGATCCAAGAAGCGGGTTACACCACTTCTCACATCTGGAGTAATTATGTTCTGATTGGCAATTGGCTCTGAAATTGTGGTGTTTAGAAACATTGAGATTTGAGCAATTTGCTTGAAGAAGTCGTCATCATAGAAAGATGGCTGTAGAAAGCGATGTCTACAGCTCTGAACGATGGAGGCGATCGCGATGAAGGTTTCTCGCCGCTTATTTCTATCTTTGATGTTACTCTCCGCTTGCACTGCAAAAACAGGATCAAAGTCGAGGAGTGGAGCGCTCTCGATTGGGGTCGTGAGCTATGAAGAAGGCAGCAAAACACTGGAACAATACGATCGCTTTAAACGCTATTTCAGCGAAAAGATGCAGGCATTGATCGAGATAGAACCTGCACTGAATGAGAATAAAGCAATCGATCGCATACAGAATCGAGCTTGGTCGCTAGTGTTTGCGCCTCCAGGTCTGGCTGCGATCGCGATTTCACAACATCAATATACGCCCCTATTTCCGCTGATTGGTGTGCAAAATCGGCGATCGGTGTTAGTTGTGCGCGAAGAGAGTCCGATTCCAGAAATTTCTGCAATTTCTGGAAAGACAGTTGCGATCGGCAATCCAGGTTCAGCCACCGGATTCTACTTTCCATTGTTTAACTTATACGGATTAACCCTATCTGAATTAGTATTTTCAGCCACGCCTAAAGCGATATTAAATGCAGTTGCTCAAGGAAAAGCAGAGGTAGGAGCGCTATCGCTCGAAGAGTTTGAAGCTTACAAAAATCAGGTTGTGCAAGCAAAACTGCGAGTGCTATTTACTGATTCACACCAAGTTCCACCCGGAGCAGTTCTTCTAAGTCCGACTCTTGATCGCCTGACTCAAGAGCAAGTTCGTAAAGTTCTTAGCCAAGCATCTTCGGTCGTCGCTGAGGAAGCGGGATACATCACAAATGCTCCGGTTCCTGACTATCAATACATGATCTCTGTCGTTGAACGAGTACGATCGATGTTTCCAGGGGATGCCAAAGAAAATATTGCATTGTTACAGCAGAAACCCGTTCGACTGTTCAAGTAACTCAGTAAAGTAACTCAACAATTAAGTTCTTTTAATAGCTACTTGCTTGGGGATTGTAAATTAGTTTGTGTCAAAGGTTCAAAAGTTTGATCTAATAACCTAAGAACCAAGAGCGCAATACTTATGACATTCCGACCTGAATTACTCGATGAATTGCTGAAGAACTACCAAAGTCC
>JADEXW010000953.1 GCA_015206935.1 Pseudanabaenaceae cyanobacterium LEGE 13415
CTCCATACGGATTTAATTGGCTCTTAAACGGGCCCAAAATCAATTTGCGAATAATACAGGGCGAATCCAAGCGCCGCATCGTGATTAAATCGCCCAATGTCCGCTTCGAGAGTTCATATAACGGACTAAATGCAGGATTGACTTCTGCTTCTGAAGTATTGATCCAAAGCTCTTTGAGGGCTTTATGCGAAGATTCAGTCACCGTCTCTAAGAATAATTCCGCTAGCTTCCAAGTCGAAAAGGTGTTCACCTCATACGACTTTTGAATCGCTTCAGGAGAACGATCGCTATAGACATTCACGCCATGATTCAGGATGAAGATATCGACTTTTTGAAGCCGCGATCGCAGTTCTTCTTCGGCTCCGATCCGCCACTGCAACACCTCAACTTTAGAATCGAATTGAGCCGTATCGTTCGTGGTCAGTGCAATCACTCGTGCCCCTTGCTTGATCAGCTCTGCGATTAACGCCTGTCCGAGTGCGCCCGATGCGCCCGTAACCGCAACCTTCTTATCTTTCAGCGACAAACTGGTTCCTAGCATCTTGTCCACGATCGTAAAGTGACCACAGAAATAAGCATTCGGTTCATCAAAATGATGTCGCCAATGATAGGTACGATTCACAATCCAGGGTTTCGGCAAATCGATCAAATCACCGGGCTTGTGCGTGACATCCGTTTGTAAAAGGAGACCTTGCCAGCGTGCTAATGCAGGAATCAGAAACATCAACGAATAGAGCGATCCGAGCCAAAATCCAGGCATCAGAGTGAGACCTGCTAGAAGCGTTGTTGCACTAAACATTGCCATCGCTTCGGGCACATCATTATAAAGTTGCGCTCGTTGATAAGTTTCTAAACTGGCGATCGTCAAATCAGGACGATAGGCTTTGTGATGCAGATTATGGAATTTTCTCAAGGGTTGCCAGTAGTGCCCGGCAAGGTGGTAAGCGTCCCGTATCAGTTCTGCTAAGACGATCGCAGAGATTCCGAGGAGGCATTGAACGAGTAGCTGACTGTCCAGAAATCGCAAATCCATGAACTCGATGTAATGCTTCTTAATAAAACCTTCCCTACTTTACCGTGTGTGCAGGGCTTCAATCGATCGAGTTTTTAATTGCGATCAATAGCGGTTTCCGTGAGTAAAGCAACGACAATCAGTTCTTCGACTCGAAGCGCATAGCGATCGTCGATCACGATCGAGCTATGTTTTTCAACAAGGTCATGCAGCGACTCGTCGAGATACGCCTCTAAAACATTCGGATGAATATAGTATTTTTTGCAAGTTGCAGGACGATTTCCCAAATAAGATGAAACCGTTTTGATCACTTGAGTAACATTCTTTTTTGCAGCCGTTTGAGAAGTGAATTTCCCAATTTCTGCCAGATGAGATGCTGCTAAAACTGTTCCTGCCCAAGTCCGAAAATCTTTTGCTGTAAACTCTTGCCCAGTAATTTCTCTCAAATAATCGTTCACATCACTCGAATTAATA
>JADEXW010000255.1 GCA_015206935.1 Pseudanabaenaceae cyanobacterium LEGE 13415
ACTAAACCGTGTACCGTCTCATGCAGTTGTTGGAGTCGTTGATTAAAGACTGCCATCATGCTGAATGCAATCTCTGGATTCGTTTGAATTGCTTTAAGTAAAATGTCTCGCTTAACTTTTAGTACTTGCGTTGGAGTTTCTGCGGTCACAGTTGCGGGCGCGATCGCATTTCCAAATAAAGCAGGTGCAGCAAAAAATTCTCCAGCCGTTAAGGTGCGAAGGATAGTTTCTTTTCCAGTGGTCGCCGTTTTGACTACACGCAATTTGCCATCGATCAAAGCATAGAGGGCGGCAGAAAGACGATCGCCATCTTGCATAATGGTTTCACCGATTTGAAAGCGTTGAACATCCGCATCTGGAAGCAACTGTGCTAATTGTTCTGAT
The DNA here is from genome assembly GCA_015206935.1 of Pseudanabaenaceae cyanobacterium LEGE 13415. Lineage (GTDB taxonomy): Bacteria > Cyanobacteriota > Cyanobacteriia > Leptolyngbyales > Leptolyngbyaceae > Leptolyngbya. The sequence continues at coordinate 385 of JADEXW010000255.1, forward strand.
TCGAGATTTGCAAATATCGAAACTTTGGCAAGTTGCTCGATTGTGGCTTTCATTGTTGCGACTCAAATCGGTTCACTTACAGTAGCGTACTCCCTACAGGTTTGAAGGGAGTTTATTCGATCGATTTTCTTTCAGTTCAGAAGCTCCAATATGATGAACTTGCCGCGCAATCGACGCATTGATTCCAGCAATCAGGCTCAATTGAGCGAACAATGAATTCCAAGCCGCGATCGAGATAAACGTTTTTTCCGAAACGATCGTCCAAAGAAACGGCGAACTGAGAATCAGACTGTCTCTCAAGTTGTCAGAGATCAAACCTCTCAGCGACAGTAGCAAAGCAAAGCTTGGCGGGATGAACATCAGCATGAAAAGCATTCCGATCGCGATTAAGTTCCGTTTGCGAGTTCGCTGAATCACACTCCATTGTACGATCGAGGCATAGAGCGCCATCAGTGTGAGATTTAGTACCACGAACATGATTGAGACGGCTTCTCGACCCTTGAACCATTCATGCCCAAAGGAAAATACAATCAGCCACATCACGAGCGCGATCGCTAAATTTACTGCGATCGACAATCCAGCAGGACTTTGATCATGTAGTAGCAAATCCTTGAGCAGTGATGATTTTGGAGATTGATTATGACGATATCTCGCCCAATCCATGATGGCTTGTCGTTGTGGGGTGAGAATGGCGATCAGTGTGAGAAAAATCAGCACATTGATCACGACTGCCATGAAGATTAAACCGAGTGATTGCTCCGACGGAACTGGGTTTTTGAGGTCTTGAACGCCAAGCCCTAACCCTACAATCTGAAGGTACAATACTAATCCATAGCTTTGACGTTTCCGCAAAATCGTTGCAGTCGGTTGATGGAAACAGCGAATCAATCCTTGCCAAATCCATGCACACAAAATTGCTACATTGGTTAGCGTGAATAAATGTGCGATCGCGATATTTTTACTAATCGGGAATCCATACCATGTCCAGTAAGACGTGGCATAGCTTGTGAAATAGATCACGGGCTGTTGTAGCAGAGCTTTCCAGGTTGTTTCTGAATTCCAGATTAGATAGCTTGAAACATACACATAACTCACAATCAAGACATAAGCGATCGTGACCCCAACAGTTTGAGCAGAATTCTTCAGAATGGATTTGCTAAAGAATCCGAACAGCAAGGTAAAGCTAAAGATCAAGAATGCTCCTGCTGCCATGAGTAGATAAAAACTGAGCAAGTAGCTGAGAGGAATTGCTCCTTTGAGGCTGGTGTATAGATGAAATGGGATGAGAGATGCGATCGCACAATACATCAAAATCGGAACACCCAGGATTTTCCCAAGCAAAATGGTCGTTGCAGGTTGTGGACTTAACCGCACAAAATCAAGTGTTCCATGTCGCTCTTCGTTTTGCAAATCGCTGAGTAGTAGACAGATGCCAGGAGCGATCAAGAGAAACGGCACGACTGTGTAAAGTGTCTGCGCCATCTGTTGCCACCAGAATACCCAATCGATCACATAAGTAGTGGGATTGTTGTAGCAACCGCGTGTCATCACACCCTTGATGATTTGAGCGCAGTATGAAGAGGACTGATAGTCTTCATCAGTTGGAAGCTGTGTGTAAAAGATTAGAAATAAGAGAATCTGAGCCATGATCATTGGCGCAACTACGCCTAAAGCATTGCGCCAAGAGAGTCTTCCTTTGAGTTCTCGGAGGAGTTGAGGATTGAGATTTCCAATGCGATCGAACATAAGTTAAGAAGCCTGTTGATGTCCAAGTTTGAGAAAAATCGTTTCGAGATCGTCTTGTGTACAGTGAAATTCAGTCAGCGGAATTCCAGCTTCAATCAGCGATCGTAGCAAGTCTGCACAGGCTGATTGATCTCCTGTAAATTCAACTTTGAGTTGCTGCTCTGACTGGGTTTCGATGCCCTGAATGAATGAAAACTGTTGAAGTTCCCGTTTGAGATCAGCTAATGATCCCAAGGTCGAAATTAAGATTTGCTGCCGACTGAGGCGACGATACAATTCCTGAAGCGATGCACTTTCGACCAGATAGCCTAGCTCCATAATTCCGATCGAGGTACAGAGTTCTGCTAAATCGCTCAAGACATGCGAAGAGATGAGAACCGTCATCCCCGCAGATTGCAGCGACTTAACGATGTCACGGAATTGCATTCGAGCAATGGGATCAAGCCCTGAAACTGGCTCATCTAACAGTAAAATCATTGGACTATGAATGACTGTTCGAGCGAGTCCTAAGCGCTGTTTCATCCCGCGCGATAACGTTGCAGTTCGAGCATTGCGTTTATGTGTGAGTTGAACGAGTTCGAGAACCTCATACAGTCGCTGCGATCGATAAGGTTCTCGTAGTTTGTACAGTCTGGCGAAATACTCAAGATAGTCCCAGACATTGAGATCGTCATAGAGCGGAAAATCATCTGGGAGATAGCCCAAATAACGTTTGATTTCAGGGAATTTACGCGGATGAAAGCGCTGTCCCTGAAAGCTAATTTCTCCGATCGTGGGTTCTTCGATCAGTGCCAACATCCGAATCAGAGTTGTTTTTCCGGCTCCGTTGGGCCCGATCAAGCCATAGACTTCGCCGCTAAGGATGTCAAGATGGACATCACTCACTACGGCACGTCGATCGAATCGTTTGGTGAGTTGCTGGGTTGAGATTGCAAGCGATCGAGAAGATGAGCGAACGAGTGAAGGACTTTGCATCGGGAATGCTAGTAATTTCACTGATAGCTTAACCTCGAATTTTTGAAGTTTCAGATCTCTTCACAATTCTCGAATGTTCCTTTCGTCAAATCGCTCTAACGTCGCTCTTAATAATTGCAATTGATAGTTCTGATGGGTTTGGGATTGTAGAGGATCGATCGTAAACGTCCGCTCTGCTACTTTTTGATATTCTGCCAATGCAGCAAGATTAAGACGGCTGAAGTGTATCAAGTATTCTTTCGCTAGTTCTTGATGAATCTCAGAATTGCTTTTTTCTGATGAGCTAGAAAGTTGATCTAAAGCTTTGTCCAACACATAAGAAGCACCACCAAAAACAGCGGCTCCAATTAGTCCACCAAATACCCATCCTAATCCTGTTGCAACTGCGATCGGCACTTCATCTGGCAGTCCAGTTTGCTCTATGGAAGGGTTGGGATTTTCGATCGCTAAATTCGGAAATGTAATGAGCAACTGATGAGGGCGATCACGATCGAACATTTCGCAAGCTTGATGTACCCATTTGACGATCGCTTGTTGATAGTCAATCGCACTGCGCTTAAATTCTCCAGTTTCCCAAGCTCTGAATGATTGAGATTGAAGTGCGATCGCTGCCTGAAATTGATACGTTGCAAGCAGATTATCAATCTCTAGCCAAGTGTGAAACTCTAGAACACTTGCTGCAAATCCTTTCTCGATCAAGGCTTTTGCTTTCCGTTGGATCTGGAATCGTTGTTTCGCAACGGTTGTTTCAGTTGCAATCTGAGTCTCGATCTCATCAATTTTCGTTTGCAAGGCTTGTTTAATTTGATCAATCAATCGTTGTGCTTTAGTGGGTTGTTTCTTCTTTGATTGATCGTGTGATGCGATCGAATAAAGCGCCGTTTCAAACATTGGCAATCCTGAACTTTGAGCCGCTGCCTGATCGCCTTTTAATCGACTTCTCAGAGCAGGCAACGCATCAACTCGATACAGGTTGCTCACGCCAGCGGGTAACTCTGCTCGAAAGCTTTCCGCCACAAATCGAAGACGCTGATAAACTTGCTTTTGGTCTTCAAGTTCTAGCAAATTGAGGAAATTTACTACGAACACAACGGTCGTAATTCCTCGATCGAGCAACCAATCCCGCAACTGTTCTCGCTCTCCCAAAGTCATTAATTTTCGTCCGTCCAAGACTTGGATGACTAAATCAGCTTTCAAGAGTTGTGCCCGAACAAGCTCATCTTGCGCTTCTCGATCGTTGGTTCCAGGCAAATCGATTAATTCGACTCCCGATTGCAACAAAGGATGGGGACAAAAGACTTCAACTGAACTTACATCCTCTCGCATTCGTCGATCGTCATCCAGAATTGCGAACTGTTTCAGCACCTCTGTACCCGCTTCAACGACTTCACGTCCATCTGTAAGCTGAATGCGGGTTTGAAGCGTTTCACCATAGCAAACCCGAATCGCGGCTCCGGTGGTGGGAATTAAATCGATCGGCAAAGCCCGTTCTCCCAAAATTGCATTCAGCAGTGTAGATTTTCCATAGTTAAAAGAACCAAACACTGCAATTTGAAAGGCAGAGCGAGAATCGTAAAGTGCTTCAATCTCGCGGCGCAGGGGACTGTCTGACTTGAGTTCCAAAACCCCGATCGCACAATTAAAAGCATCAATGAGCGCTTGAGATAACATTGCAATTAATTGGTAATCAGTGATTGATAGGTCGCTTCTAAGCTGTCACATTCTGATGCGATCGCACTTTCCATTGATCGCAGTCGCTCTAATTCAACAGTGCGATCGATTTCTCGTGATTTCTTCTGCTCCAATAGATTGTCTAACTCCGATTTCCGTGATTGAATGTCATCGTCAATGCGTTGAATTACCTCTTTTTCGTACACCTCAAAGCATTCTTGCACTGCACTGTAAATCGGTTGCCATTGTTCTTGAACCACTTGCGGCAAGTGTTTTACTAGCTCTTTTTTTACCGATCGAGCAAACTGTTTCCGAGCATCCTCCGCTTGCACTAATCCCACACCTAGTCCAGCTAGCAAAATACCAAACGGGCCTAAAATCGGTGCAAACAAAAACGCAATACTCCAAGTTGCAATGAGATTAAGCAGAATGCTTTTGAAATCGAATCCTCCTGCTGCAAGTGCCGCTCCTGCAATGTTTCCACGTGCTAGAGAAAACAATCCCATTGCCCATTTTGCCCAACTTGGAGTATTGTCACCCTCGGCATTCAAACGGGGCTGAATGGTTTGTCCTGTGAGTTTTTGTGTAATCTGCTGCGTGACTTCTCCGTAAGATGCACCATGTTTTTCAGCACTTTGAGAAAGCTGTGAGAATGCTGCATTCAATTCTTGCTCTGCGGTCAGCGTCCAAGCAAAAAACTTATCATTCACATAGCGTTGAAAACCTGCCTGAGCTGCTTGATTAAACTGTTCGCGCTTCGTCTCACTGAAGAAATCGAGAAACTGCAATTCGGGCGGCTGGTACTGAAGAAAATCCTGCTCAAAAGTGTTTTCTAAGCCCATAACATAGGTGCGGAACGAATCTGCAATTTGTCTCGCTTTACGATCGCGCAAATGCCGAATTTCATCCCGGAACCGATCGCGAATGTCAGAAAGTTGCTGAAATTGAGGTTTCACCGACTCTACACGCTGCTCTAATTCATTCACCGATTGATCTAGCAAAGGAATCCGACGCGCGATCGCATCATTCACTCGACTCTGAGTTTGCTTTGCTAATGTTCTCACCTGTCGCAATTCTGCGATCGCTCTTTCTTGGGTGAGAAAGACATTCAGCGATCGTAAAAACTCAGGAAATCCCGTCCCTTCTAATGCAGCATTGGTATCTTTGATTCGTTTTCTCAATGCTTTCAAAGCTGAAATCTCAAAAACTCTTTCTTCATAGAGATCATAGCCATCAATCTGACAATACTCAGCTAGGTTTGCTCGAAACACTTTCCGCAGTTTCGTTTCCGCTTCAGAAAGTTCTTCCGCATCATCTGGATCAATCAAGCTCTCCTTCACTTGATCCCAAGCATTGATCAAGAAAAAGACAGATAGTCCACGCCCTTTGATATAGTTCTCCAAGTAGCGTCTTTCGCCCAGTGTGCAAGGTTGTGAAGCTCTTAGCACAAATAGGATTGCATGACAGTTGTTGATATAGTTCAGCGATAGTTCATTGCGAGCTTCAGTATCATTCAAGCCAGGACTATCAACAATCTCGACTCCTTTTTCTAGAAGTGGCAGCGGATATTCCACGATCGCATGACTAACATCAGGAAATGCTTGTTGTTTCTTTTGCTCCAAGTCTTTCGCTTCTTCAGGGCTAATTGTGTATCGCGTCTTGAAACTGGCAAAATCGATTTGCTCTGGTGCTTTTCCATCATTGAAATGTACAGTGACTCGTTTTTCTGCTCCATAAGTTAAAACAGTGAGCAATGCTGTACAAGGATTGACATCACTGGGGAGTAGGTTCTCACCAATCAACGCATTGAGAAACGTACTTTTCCCGCGCTTCATGTCCCCCAAAACGAGTAACCGAAACACACCTTGCTTTAGAGCTTGAGCCGCGATCGACAAGTCTTCAATCTCCCGCTCTAATCCCAACTGTCCAGAAGCCTGCTTACCCTGAATCTCAGCATCAGACAGCGTTTCAGTCATCGTATTAAGATGTTGAGCGACCGAACGCCGCATCTGAGCAACACGATCGAGATCATCGAGAAAGCGATTGGTTTCAACTTGCATAGTTCTAATGGGTGCAACTAGTTATTCCCACTCCAGTAAGCCCGAATTCTGTCACTCACTAACCTGCCTATCTTAGACAATCTGAAAGGAAAGAGAAAGAGTAGCAACATCTTCAATGCGAATTGCGTAAACAGAACGATTAGCTTAGATCTCCTGCATGAATACCCTAGCGAATTCCATTCGGTGGGCATTTATGATTCGTGCAGGAGGTCTACCATCTCCCGTGACTCGTCCGCGTCCTGTATCACATGCACTTAAGACCATTAAATCAGCGTTTAACCTCAGTTGTGCAACTTCTTCAGCAGATCAGTATAAGCGCTTTTCCGATTCATCAGGACAACGGCTGCATCATTTCGCCGCTTGAGTTGCAGGAAAATCGATAGTGCTTGATCAAAGGCACGAATTCCAGCTTCGTAATGCGAGAGCAATGTATAAGGGTGACCTAGATCATTCAAAATACTTGCTTCTTCTTGTCGATCGCCAATTTCCCGATAGATTTTCAGTGCAGCTTCCCAAGATGCGATCG
>JADEXW010000022.1 GCA_015206935.1 Pseudanabaenaceae cyanobacterium LEGE 13415
GGTTTTTAACGGTCAATGCCACCTTTGCTGCAATCTGTAATCAATCGATCGAATCAATGGTGGGTAAAACTGCTGCCGAACTGAATCCTGATGCTGATGAAACGTTTCGAGCGATCGAAGTAGAGGTGATGACAACCCTACGTTCTCAAGTGATTCCTTGCCAGTCTGCAATGCTTCAGGGTCAACTGCATTGGTATCAAGGAATGATCAGTCCGTTTTGTGATGCTCAAGGACAAGTACAAGGCATTATCGGAGCGGCAACGGAGATTACAACTCTGAAGCAAGCGGAGGAAGAACTGCGATGCGCTAAAGAGACGGCTGAATCCGCGAACAAAGCGAAGAGCATTTTCCTCTCCAATATGAGTCATGAACTCCGAACGCCATTGAATGTCATTCTTGGATTTGCCCAACTTCTGAGCTATGGCAATTCGCTGACCCCTCATCAGCAACAATATCTAGATGCCATTAGTCGTAGTGGAGAACATCTATTGATGTTGATCAATGATGTTCTAGAAATGTCGAAAATTGAAGCAGGTCGCATCAGATTCAATGAAACCGATGTCGATCTTCATGCTGTAATCCGCACCTTGCAACAGATGTTTCTATTCAAGGCAGAATCCAAAGGACTGCAACTGATTGTGGAACAACGATCTGATTTACCGCAGTATATTCGCACCGATGAAAGTAAACTGCGTCAAGTGTTAGTTAATCTATTAGGGAACGCGGTTAAATTTACTCAGACTGGCGCGATCGTTCTCTCCGTTCAATGGCAACCTGACACAGCGACCTTTCACTTTGCCGTGTCAGATACAGGCATTGGGATTGCACCAGAAGAACACGATCGCATTTTTGATCCCTTTGTCCAAACTGAGGCAACCCAGCAAACCCAGGACGGTACTGGACTCGGCTTACCGATTAGTCGTCGGTTTGTGCATCTGTTAGGTGGAGAAATTTGGGTTGAAAGCCAAGTCGGAGTTGGCTCAACGTTTCACTTCACGATTCAGGCATTATTAGCTGAGGGCGATGACATCTTGATGCAGTCAAGCCCCTGTCAAGTTATCGGGCTAGAACCAGAGCAACCGATTTACCGCATTTTGATTGTGGAAGACAAACTCGAAAATCGCCAACTCCTAGTAGACCTATTGCGCCCGATCGGATTTGAAGTACGAGAAGCAATCAATGGACAAGACGCGATCGAGCAATGGAAATCTTGGTTGCCGCATTTAATCTGTCTCGATTTGCGAATGCCTGTGTTAGATGGCTATCAAACCGCTCAACAGATTCGTGCCCAGCAGCAAGACAACGAATCTTCACCGATCATCATTGCAATTACAGGCAGTGCATTTGAAGAAGATCGACATCAGGCATTAGCAGCGGGATGTGATGAGTTTGTGCGGAAGCCATTTCGGGCAGAACTGATTTTTGAAACGATCGCACAGCATTTAGGAGTCCACTACCGCTATACAACAGAACCTGAGTCACCGTTCGTTCATGCAACTTCGGTTCTCAAACCCTCTAAGATGATTGATGTAGACTATCTGAACAGGATGCCCTCCGACTGGCAAGCCCAATTGCATCAAGCCGCGATTTGTGTCGATGCGGAAGCAATTGAGCAACTCATCGAACAACTTCCAGAGCCGCAGGCAGATTTAGCAAAGGCTCTAACCTACCTTGTTAATCAGTTTCAGTTTGAAGAGATTGTCGCATTGACAAAGCAGAGTGTTAGTGATTCTCGATCGAACTAAAAACCACGTCACGAAAAGCCTCTTCCTCTCGTGCCGTGGTTGTTCTCTACGCTTCAACCAATTGATTCTCCTGCCGCAAACAGGCTTCAATGAACAAATCAATTTCACCGTTCATCACATCCTGTACCGCAGTCGTTTCAACATTCGTTCTCAGATCTTTCACGAGTTGATACGGATGAAACACATAGTTTCGGATCTGGTTCCCCCAAGCCGCTTCCACCATATCACCTCGAATTTCGGCAATCTCTTTCGCGCGTTGTTCCTCAGCAATGATCAACAATTTTGCTTTGAGGATCGCAAGCGCTTTTTCTTTGTTCTGAAGCTGCGATCGCTCTTCAGTACATCGAACTGCGACCCCGGTTGGTTTATGCACAATTCGCACAGCCGTTTCAACTTTGTTGACGTTTTGCCCCCCTTTACCACCAGCACGAGAGGTTGTGATTTCCAGATCTTTTTCAGGAATGTCTAACTGTACCGAAAGATCAATCATCGGCATCACTTCCACACCTGCGAAGCTCGTTTGGCGCTTATCGTTGGCGTTGAATGGAGAAATTCGCACCAGGCGATGCGTTCCTTTCTCTGCTTTGAGATAACCATAGGCATAGCGCCCATCGATTTCAAGCGTGGCAGACTTGACCCCTGCTTCGTCTCCTTCGGACAGTTCCATCATGTGGACTTTGTAGCCGTGGAATTCACCCCAGCGGGTATACATTCTGAGCAACATTTCTGCCCAGTCTTGGGCATCGGTTCCTCCTGCACCTGCGTTGATTGTGAGAATTGCGCCTTTGCTATCGTAGGTTCCAGATAACATTTGCTGGAGTTCCCATTGGTCAAGGTCGCGCTTGAGTTGAGCGGTTTTGGTTTCGGCTTCTTCGAGTAGCGATCGATCGTCTTCGAGTTCGAGGAGTTCGATCGTCGCTTCGGCATCTGCAAGATCAGCTTTCCATCGATCGAATTGTTCGAGATGCGATTTGTACTCGTTTAATTCTTGTAGAACGCCCTGGGCTTGGGATTGGTTGTCCCAAAATTCGGGTTGAGAGGCGACTTGTTCTAAGTCTTGAATTTTTGCAGTCAGAGCAGGAACGTCAAAGATAGTCCTGGGTTTTACCCAGGCGCGACGTGAGCAATTCGACATCTCGTTTGAGCAAGCTAGTATCCATACAGTCCCAAATTAAATCGGCATACTCGATTGTAGCGATTGTGGCGCAGATTCGACGATTTTTTTGAATCGTACAGGTTATAGCCAATTTCCGATTAAGATAAATGGCGACCAATAGTAGGGATGCTGATAGTTCGGATCTTTCAACAGCTTTAATTGAGCTTGTCTGAGCGATTCCGCTTTGCTCATAGGTTCTTGCGACAACGATCGATAAAATTCTGTCATTAAAGTGATTCAGCAACAGGGTGAGGTATCTCTATTGCTCTGTGATGTCGATTTCTTCAAGCTGTACAACGATACTTATGGACATCAGGGGGGCGATCAGTGTTTGATTCAGGTGGCGCAGACTTTGAAGCAGAGTGTGCAGAGATCAGATTTAGTGGCGCGGTATGGAGGCGAGGAGTTCGCGATTATTCTGCCGGGAACGTCGATCGACGTTGCAAAGCGAGTTGCAAACCGAATTCTAGAGCAAGTGAGAGCGCTGAATTTGCCGCATGAGGGGTCTAAAGTGAGTGGTTGTGTCACCTTAAGCTGTGGAGTTGCAAATGTGGTGACAGAGCGATCGAGGTTTGAGTTACTGGATGGCACGATTCATAGCTTGGTTGAGCGAGCGGATAAGGCTTTATATCAATCGAAATTGGAGAGACGCGATCGACGGACTGTTAAACAGCTTGACTAAATTCTATCTTTGGAGGAATGACAAAGCGTTGAAAGATCTGATAGCTGATAGAGGTGATCTAGATTTATCTTTATGCAGCAAATCTTATTTATTGAGCTACTCGGTGGAATTGGAGATGTTTTGATTGCGCTGTCCGCAATTCAAGCATTAGCTCGAAGTCATCAAACAAAAGTGACTGTATTAACATTCGCTCCGGGTGGCTCATTGTTAGAAACTGATCCACTGATTGAGCGTGTTATCTATGCGGAAAAAGGCAATGTGAGACAGTCGATCGAGCAATTATTAAACCAAGAGCAGTTCGATCTGATTGTTTCTGATACGAATTACGATCGCATTGATGAATTGATTCGCGATCGATCTGATCGGGTTGTTACTAATCTCTGGCGCTCTCCACCTCCGAATCAGTTTGTCAGCGATCGATTTGTTGAAATTCTACGATCGGAAGAACTAATTTCAGAAGCATTACCGCCAAAGGTCTATCTCACTGATGAAGAGTACCAAACTGCACGAGAAAAGTTAGCAGATTTGCCGCGTCCGATCGTGGTTTTCTGTCCTGATGCTGGAATGAGAATTAAACGCTGGGATGAGCAGAATTTTATTGAGTTAGGTAAGAGATTGAAAAGCTCGATCGTGGTTCTAGTTGGTTCCGATCGAGAACAATCCGCGTTCATCTCGAACAACATTCCTGATTCAAAATTGTGGGAATTAGGAACCCTTAGAGAACTTGCTGCAATGTTATCCCAAGCTGATTTAATGATTGCTGGAGATACTGGAGCCGCCAGAATTGCAGCAGCAGTTGGGACATCAACAATTACCTTATTTGGTGCATCTTGGTATCAACGCTATGGACAGCCAGAACCGCATATCAACTTACAAGGCTATTTGAACTGTCCGGAGCGCAGAATTGAGAATTTTACGGTACAGGCTTGTTGGTATAGCGGTGTTTGTCCGATCGCAGATTGGGCAACTTGTGTCGATGAAATTTCTATCGATCGAGTGATGGCAGCAGCCACAAATTTGCTGGAAGCTCAAACTGTTCGATAAATAAAAAACGCTGTGCTATCTCATTCTTGGACATCGGTTAAAAATTTACTGGTCATGCGACTGGACAACATTGGCGATGTGATCATGACCAGTCCAGCTCTGCGATCGATAAAAGCGAACTTGCCTAATGTGAAATTGACGTTAATGGCAAGTCCGGGAGGCTCGATTGCTGCATCTCTATTACCGTGGGTAGATGAGGTCTTGACGTGGCGAGTTCTATGGCAAGATTTAGGGCGATTAGCTTTCGATCCAGCTCGCGAATGGGAGCTAGTAGAAAAACTGCGTAGCTTTGATGCAGTCATTATCTTCACTAGCTTCAGTCAATCGCCTCATCCAGCCGCCTTTATTTCGTGTTTGGCAGGAATTCCTTTAAGGCTAGGAGAATCGAAGGAGAAGGGCGGAATGATGCTAACTCATGAAATCCCTTCAGCACCCGATGAATTGCACCAAGTCGAGCGAAATTTGCGATTGATCGAATCGGTTGGCTTTGAAGTGCGCGATCGCTCTTTGTCCATCCAATATCTCAAGACTGATCTCATTCATCAGCCCTACATTGTGCTGAATCCTTGGACAAGTTGCCAATCGCGCAATTATGATGCGAAACGATTCGCGATCGCAGCTCAACAACTTGCGAAAATCACAGGCTGGAAAGTTGCAGTCACGGGAGTCGAGAAAGATCGCGATCGAGCAGGAATTGTTCTGGAAATCTTAGGGAATGATGCGATCGATCTCATTGGTAAAACTAGCTTACCGGAACTTGCATCGTTAATTGCTCATGCAAAATTGATGTTAAGCAACAATACTTCCACGATGCACATTGCTGATGCAACTAGAACACCCAGTGTCATCATGTTTGCTGGCACAGAATTAGAGTGTCAATGGCAACCGCGTAATTGTCCGGTTCGATTGTTGCGCCGCCCCACTCCCTGCCATCCTTGCTATGCGTTCCAATGTCCCTATGATTTGGAATGTTTAGACATTGAGCCAGAAGAAATTGTGCGATCGAGTCTTGAACTATTAGAACAATCCCAACTATGCCTAAAGTCGCGTTAATTGCTGGAACTTATTCGCCCGATCGTTGTGGTGTGGCTCATTATACGGCGCGATTGCGATCGGAATTATCGATCGACACGATTGTTCTAACGACATTTGAAGCTGCAACAGATGATCCAGCAGTTTTTGGTGTTATAAAAGATTGGAGCATCAAAAGCTTACCTGCGTTAGTTCAAGCAGTTCATCGATCAAAAGCGGATATCTTGCACATTCAACACGCAGCGGGAACTTATGGATTCGATCGAGCAATTTTTCTATTGCCGATCCTCCTTCGTGCTACAAGTTGGAATAAGCCTATTATCACAACTGTTCATGAATATGGCTGGTGGGAATGGGAGCCGAAATGGTTTCCATCTCAGCTTTTAGAGCAATTGAAACAATGGGGGCAACATCGCCAATTATGGGATCGTGAAGATGGGTTTTTGCTAACTCAGAGTGCTGCAATTATTACAACGAACAATGAAGCGGAAAAGGTAATTCTTGAACGATTGCCTGAAGCTAAAGTGCATCGAATTCCAATCGGGGCGAACATTGAGGTCGCTAACTGTGAGAGTGCAAGACAGAAGTTACTTGACGATTGTGGCTGGTCTGAAGATATGATCGCGATCGCATTTTTCGGTTTTCTCCATCCTGTTAAAGGATTAGAAACATTGCTAACCGCTTTTCAAACTGTCGTTGAACAACAGCCAAAAGCGAGACTTATTCTCATTGGAGGTGTTGAGAGTTTAGCGCTGCGTGGAGACGATGCGAAAAGATATTGGACTAAGTTAGAAGGAATTATCTCTGATTTAAGTCTGAATGATACGGTTCACATGACCGGATACGTTCCGAGTGAGGTTGCTTCTGTTTATCTATCGGGTGCTGATGTTGGAGTTCTACCGTTTAATCATGGAGTCACGCTTAAAAGTGGTTCACTACTAGCATTGATGGCGCATCGATTACCAGTGATTGCAACGGGAGCAGAACCAAATGTTAAACAAATTCCGCCGCGTGATTCGGTTGCACTTACAACGGCATTGTTAGAGTTAATTCAAGATCCGGCAGAACGCGATCGATTATCTCAACAAGGCTTTGAATTTGTCCAGCAGTTTGATTGGAAATCGATTGCGAGATCGCATCAAGAAATTTATCGATCGGTGTTGCCTTATGCTTAAAGTCGTTGTCTATACCGATTCTGAAGGCATTGGTGGCGCAGAGATTAGCTTAGGTCACTTAGTTGCAACAACATCAATGGATGTGACTGTTGTGGGTGTGTCTGAAACGGTAGTGAACTTCATCGCGAAAGATCGTCCAAAGTTCATTCTCTCAAAAAGCTTTTTCTCACATTGGCAAACCTTTAATCGATTACAGCCTGATATCATTCACATCAATCTCTGTACGCCTTGGGCTTGCGCGATCGCATTATCCGCCGCATTGATGATTCCGAATGCTAGAGTCGTTCGTGTTGATCAATTACCCCTTAGAACCACAGACGCGATCGAGCTTTGGCGGACTCGATTTTTATCTTTACGAGTCGATGCTCATGTCGCAGTCGGAAAGCAGAGCGCTCAACGCATGGAAGACTTTTATGCACTGGGACGCAATTCTGTCATTTCGATTCCAAATGGTGTTCCTGATATTGGAGAACCAGAATTAACTATCAAAGAAACGATGACTGTTGGAAGCATCGGGCGTTTAGATGCAATGAAGGCACACGAGATTTTATTAAAAGCGATCGCACAAGTTGAAAATGTAAACACTGTAATTCTGGGAGAAGGAACAGAGCGATCGAATTTAGAACAATTAGCAATTGATTTAGGGATTGAAGATCGAGTGCAACTATTAGGCTGGGTGGACGATCCGCGATCGTATCTCTCACAGTTCGATGTAGTCGCAATGCCATCTCGCTCTGAGGGATTTCCGCTAGCAATGGTTGAGGCGATGTTAGCAGCACGTCCGGTGATTGCGACACGGGTTGGAAGTATGCCAGAAGCGGTGATTGATGGGATTACAGGATGGCTGATTGAGAAGAATGATGTAGATGGATTAGCGAAAGCATTAATGCGATCGCGTGATGATGTTAGTTTAAGACTTCAAATGGGACAGCAAGCGCGACAGATGGCACTTGCGAATTTTACTGTAGAAGCGATGACCAAACAGTATGAGCAACTGTGGCAGGAACTGAGAGAAAAAGCTCGATCGCCGAAATTCAGAATTTCGCGTCCAAAAGATTAACTCAGTTCACAGTATTTCGAGTTTTGTTGAGATTCTTTACAGCCTATAGTGAAAAAATCTGGCAGTTGGGGCGGTGATACGTACTATTTTTTCGCCACGTCGCAAGCTGAGATAAGATACCCTATCTATGGAGTCGATCATCTTACCTATGACTGTTGATTTTCTGAGCCACCTTAATCCATCTCAAAAGCAAGCCGTACAGCATTTTTGTGGTCCGTTGCTGGTGATCGCGGGTGCGGGTTCAGGAAAAACTAGGGCGTTGACCTATCGCATTGCCAATCTGGTGTTGAAGCATCGGGTTGACCCAGAGAATATCTTGGCGGTGACTTTCACGAATAAAGCCGCGCGAGAAATGAAAGATCGGATCGAGCGATTGTTTGCGGAACAACAGGCATTGAGCGAGCATGGAAAGTCGTTGGAATCGCTTCCAGGGCATGTTCAGACGAAATTACGATCGCACATTTACAAAACAATCACGAAGGATCTCTGGATCGGCACATTTCACGCGCTTTGCTGTCGGATTCTGCGTTTTGATATCGAGAAATTTCAGGACGAAAAGGGGCGGAAATGGACGCGATCGTTCTCGATTTTCGATGAGTCAGATGCTCAGAGTTTGGTGAAAGATATCATCATTAATCAATTGAATATTGACGAGAAGAAGTTCGATCCGCGATCGGTTCGATATGCGATTAGCAATGCGAAGAATAAAGGACTCTCTCCACGCGATTACGAGAAAGAGCAATCAAATTTTAGAGGAAAAGTTATCGCGAACGTTTACAGCGTCTATCAAGATAAACTTGCTGAAAACAATGCTGTTGATTTCGATGATTTGATCTGGATTCCGGTTCAATTATTTCGACAAAATGAGCAGATTCGCGCATATTGGCATAAACGTTTTCGGCACATTTTAGTTGATGAATATCAAGATACGAATCGTACTCAATACGATCTGATTCAGCTATTAGTGACGAATGGAGAATCAGCAAGTCGATTTGATGAATGGGAGCATCGATCTGTCTTTGTAGTGGGCGATGCCGACCAGTCGATCTATTCGTTCCGTATGGCAGATTTCACGATCTTGATGGGATTCCAACAAGATTTTGGAGATGGTTTGCCGGATGACGATACGCGGACGATGGTGAAATTAGAAGAGAATTATCGATCGACAGAAAACATTCTTCAACTTGCTAATGAGTTGATCGAAAATAATACCGAACGGATCGATAAAATTCTCAAGCCAACTCGCGGAAACGGTGAGCCAAATTTCTGCTACCGCGCTCAAGATGAGATCGATGAAGCAGAATTCGTCGTACAACAAATGCGGCGATTACAGTCTACAAATTCCGACTTACATTGGGGCAAATTTGCAATCCTATATCGTACTAATGCTCAATCTCGCGCATTTGAAGAAATATTGGTGCGTTGGGGTGTGCCTTACAAAGTTGTAGGCGGTTTGCGATTCTATGATCGGAAAGAAATTAAGGATGTTTTGGCTTATCTGAGAGCGATCGCGAATCCAGCCGATACGGTTAGTCTTTTACGGGTGATTAACAGTCCTCGTCGCGGTGTGGGCAAAACGACGATCGAAGCCCTTCAAAAAGCTGCGATCGGCTTAGGTGTCTCACTCTGGGAGATTCTTAGCGATGAAACCTCGATCAAGACGATTGCAGGACGATCAGCGAAAGGGGTGATCCAGTTTGCAAACATCATTCAGAGATGGCGATCGCAAATTGATCAAATCAGTGCTTCGGAATTGGTGCAAGGTGTTTTAGAAGATTCTGGCTACATTGCTGATCTCAAAGCTCAGGGCACAGATGAAGCGGAAGATCGACTACAGAACGTGCAAGAGTTGTACAATGCTGTGCTGCAATTCGAGGAAGAAAATGAAGATGATAAGAGCTTGATCGGCTTCCTTGCAAATGCGTCTTTAGCTTCGGATTTAGATGATGTGGAAGAGGAATCAACAAAAGTTTCTCTGATGACTTTGCACTCTTCTAAAGGGTTAGAGTTTCCCATTGTCTTCTTAGTAGGATTAGAGCAAGGACTGTTTCCGAGCTATCGATCGTTAGATGATCCGGCAGCGATCGAGGAAGAACGCCGTTTATGTTATGTAGGGATTACTCGCGCTCAAGAACGCCTTTTCTTGTCTCATGCTCGTGAACGTCGTTTGTATGGAAATCGCGAACCTGCTAGCCCTTCATTGTTCTTAGGTGAAATGCCCAAAGAACTATTGGAAAGCAATATGAAATCCTCCATTCCTAAGAAGTTCACGACGAAACCTACTGCTCCTGTGATTCAGAAT
Organism: Pseudanabaenaceae cyanobacterium LEGE 13415; assembly: GCA_015206935.1. Taxonomy (GTDB): domain Bacteria; phylum Cyanobacteriota; class Cyanobacteriia; order Leptolyngbyales; family Leptolyngbyaceae; genus Leptolyngbya. The sequence goes on from JADEXW010000022.1 coordinate 10,197, forward strand.
GTGGACACCGATTGGAGTGTGGGCGATCGAGTGATGCACAGTCAGTTTGGAATCGGCGAGATTACTAATATCTTTGGCACAGGGAGTAAAGCGACTTTGGCGATTCGGTTTGATAATCTGACTGGAATGAAGCGGAAGATTTTACCGATCGGCGATCGGGCTTTAACCTCGATCGATTAAGCAGTGCGTGAGTTCGACGGAGCTTTTTGCTGCGTTTGGAGCGGCTAATGCCCCCTAAATCCCCCAAATTTGGGGGACTTTGAGAAAGAAAAATTTCTGGAATTCCAGAGTGTTTTCCAGCTTCAAAGTCCCCCGGAATGGGGGATTTAGGGGGGCACGATCCGTTTTAAACGAAGCGTAAGAGACTAGGCGCGACTCATGAAAAAATTGCTATACAATCGATCGAACTAACACCGCTCAAACAAATCGAGCCGATATTGTTCTTCCCGCGTTCCAAACAAATGCTTGAGATGTGCTGGAGCTAGATCAAAAAAGGCTTCATGGACTTCATCACCACTCAACGGATAGTCTTTCGCATAGAGTGTCCAATGTACAAGCAGTAAATGTCCACCCGGTGCTAGTGCATTCAACATTTGCTGTTGTGCAGTTCTTAAATCCTCCAAGCTGAGATAGTAACCAACCTCAGAGACGAGAATTAAATCAAATGATGCAGCAGGAAATTCATTCGGAACCTGCATGATTTTGAACTGCACATGCGGTAGATGTTGACAGCGTTGAATCGCTCGATCTTGAGCAATCTTAGAAACATCGATCGACAATAATGAATCAGTCCGAGCCGCGAGTTTTTCAGTCAAAACACCGATCGATCCTCCAATTTCCAATGTCGATCGATAACGCAAGTTCGGTAAAGCTGCGATCGTAGCTGCATACTTATTCGCTTCATATTCACTTGTCTCAAACTTCCACGGATCAGGATCAGATTGATACAAGTTATCAAAGTACTGGGGTTGAAGTGAATTTGGCTGTAAAGGATTCATCGGATTTCCTCAAAGAACAATTCCCAAGGTTGTGCAAAGTTAGAGAGCATTTCAGGAGTTAGACGAAATCCATCTGGATCATCATTGATTAAGTCTGTGGTTTGGGAGCGATATTGTTCGATCGCTTGTTGTTTAAGTGATTGAACTGTTGCTGTATCCAGTCGCCATCCTGTAACTTTTACAGTCGTTGAAATGCTTCCACGTTGTTCTATGTCCCAATCCCAAATTGGATATTCAATGATTCGAGGCGCGATCGACAAAGTTAACAGAGCTTGATGAATCAGTTGCCAGGTCGCTCGATGATCAGGATGAGGATCGCATCGCCAAGGTAGAAAAATAGTAGTTGGTGATGTGGATTGAAGATAGCTTATAACTTGATCCAGAGCAGTAGAAATATGATCCTCGATCGAACCATCTGGAAGGCGTAAAAACGTTGCTGATTCAACGCCTAAAATTTGTAGTGCATTGAGTGTTTCTTGTTCGCGCAATGCTCGTAATACAGGTGCAGGAAATTTACGCGATCGAGGATGCGACAAGGTTCCATCACTTACAACTAATACTTGCACTGATTCATTTCTCGATCGCAACATTGCAATTGCACCCCCACACCCTAATGTTTCATCATCAGGATGAGGCGCAACAATCAACACTCGACCCGGATCAATCGTTGCCACTGATTTCAGTGGGAATGTTGTAACTGTGGTCAAAGCTGCTACTGGATTTGCCATAGTTGATCAACCGACTCAGAATGAGAGAGTGCATATTGTCCAATGTTTGCGATCGCAGCATCAAACGCAGGTTGGCGCAAATAAAGCGTTAAATCGCGATTAATTCGGTCGATCTCTAAGGGTGGTAACAGTCCGCGTGTTCCAACCGAACGTTGAACGAGTTGCATCACATCCAGACAGATTTGCTCGATCGCAGTTCGTACCATATTGGTATAAGCAATCAATTGAGTTGCTTCAGACCGAGTTTCATTCGGAGATCCAGCAAATTTTGGTGCATAGTTCATGATCAAATCTGCTGCACCTTTTAGCCAGAGATTGCCAGTTTCAAGCGCGATCGCCATTTTGCCAAAGCGTTCTTCTTGGTAGGGATCTTTAGTCCGCTCTAAACTATGCAAAAATCGTCGCGCCTCATCAAATAATGCTTCCGCACCTCCTAATTGCACTGCCGCAAAGCGAACGACTCCCGCAGTTAACCAAGGCTGTCGATAATAATCATCTGGTTGACCGATTAAAGCTGTTTTCGGCAATTCAACGCCGCTAAAATCGACTTTATAACTTGCGGTTGCTCGCATTCCTGACGGTTGCCACCAGGCAGGATCAGCGATCGTTGCAACTTCATCCATCGGAACAATGCACATCTGCCAGCGACCGTCGGGCAAAGTTCCATTTACGAAAGGTCGATCGACATAACCAGAACCAGATGCAAAGGTTTTACAGCCTTCTAAGCGATAATTACCGTTCTCTAATGGAATGATATGAAGTCGATCGACATCTTCCGCATTCCAGACTCCAAAGATTTTTTGTCGATCGCGGACATCTTCCGCGTATTGTTCAATCTGTTCAGCGGTTCCAAAAGTTTGGATCAGTTGAAGTGCATTGACGTGACCTTCATAAATTCGTCCAACTGCTAAATTGCCGCGTCCGATTAGTTTCAGAATTGTCAATAGCTCATAAGTTGTACTTGCATCAATGCCCAACCCTAGTCCACCGACAGCACGATCGAGCGGTGCTAAGAGCAATCCTGCTGCTGCAATTTGTTTGAATTCCTCGATCGGAAAAGCTCCAGCATGATCAACTTTAGAAGCATTGTGCGCCGCAAACTCTGAGATTCTTCTAGCCTGAGACAAAACCTCTTGAATCGATGGTTTAGGGCGGGATGGCGCTGGGATAGTACTTTTTAGCATAGAGACCCTCAACAATAAGACATCAGTGCATGAGAACCTTGCTTTGCACGATGCAACTCTAATCGTAACTGTTCAATCGCGAGTTCGATCGACACTTTCGACCATCGTTTTGCCCAAATCTGTTCTTGCTGCTGACAGTCTTCGATCCGCTCCAACAACAATCCTAAAGTTTGAGGTTGAATTAATTGTTGCTGCAACCAATTTGATGAAATGCCTAAGCTTTGAGCCATTGATTCAATCTCATCCTGAGTAGGTTGATAGCCGCATAGAAGCTTTTCCCACAATACTCTGACTTGATAGCGCGATCGCAATTTTGCTGCAACTTCCATTCCAGACTCCACCAGAAAAGCCTGATGTCTTTGTCCCATTGCTGTCCAAACACTCAACTGATTTGCAAGTCCTAGCTCAGTACGCCCAATCTGACGGGCTGAAGTGGTCACCCGCACATGAGGACTATGGCGAAATCGAGCATTCACTCGCAAGAGCGCTTTGTAGAGGGCAACATCTTCCGGCGTTCTTACCAGTGGCATTCCTCCAGATTGAGCATAACTCTCGATCGTAACGGCAAAGCTCGCTCCATAGTGCTGAAAGTGCCGAGGTGCAGGATCATCAAGATTCGGATCAAGATAGCTTTCGAGTTCCGCAATTAGCGATCGATATCCCACTTCTCGTAAATGACACGCTCTCGCATACGGCTCTAGCTGCATTAGCTCGATCGAGTCCAGCACAATTCTTCCACCCACTGCATCTGCACCATTGGTTATTTCCTGTAAAGTTGCTGCGATCCAAGTGGGACTGACTCGCGAGTCTCCATCTGTTGAAGCAATCACACCCCGTTTTCGTCCAAGTTGACTTAGGCGACGATACGCTTCATTCATTAGCATTTGGCGCACTCGACCAACGTGAGCTTCTGAAGGTGGCAATGTTCGTTCAACAATGTGTAAGTTCAGATTTGGATGTTGTTGAGCAAATCGATGTGCGATCGACGCTGAAGCATCTTCGCAGTTATTAGCCAGCAAAATAATCTCATAGCGATCGTGATCGAACGGTTGATCATTTAAATCAACTTGTCGTGCTAAAGCTGTCAATGTTGCAGGTAACATCGCTGCTTCATTGCGAACTGGAACAATGACACAAACCTCACATTGAGGCAGAGGAGGAACTTGAACCAGCGTTTGAACACTGTCTTCTAAAGCTGGAGAAACAACGCGGCTAGTTTGCATCGGAAAAATTGCTCCAGTGACACAAACCAAAGTGCGATCGACAAACGAATCGATAGAATGACAGCATCAGATCTCAACCATTTACTTCTCTCGGTGCGAACAATTGTCTAGTTTTTCGCGATTGTGTGAAATCCGTCGTCTGAGGGAACTTCAGTAGATTAATAATCGTTCGTAAGATAGAGCTATTCAATGATGCGATATCGAACGAGTTTTCTCACTTCTTGAATGGGCAAATCGATTTCTTGCGCGATCGCAGTTTCAATCTGCTGCGGTTCAATAGCCGAAAACTCGTACTCTAACGTTTTCAAGTCAGGGTCAGTTGTTTTGATTGAAACTGTAGTTGTATTGCTACGCTGATTAATGTCTGCATTGATCATTAGAACCCCGACAGAGAGCTTCATTTGGAGTTGTGTATCGGCTTGAAGTTGATTAGAACTCATGTAAGAAGTGTGTAAAACTCGATGTGCGATCGCACTTCCCGCAAACCAAATCGAAATGCCGATTAATGGCAAGGGTAACCAGAATTTCACTCGATTTAATTCAACGGTCTGGAAGAGGCGTGAGAGTTGTTGCATAGATTTTATGCCGATTCTCTGGTCGATTCTACTATTTGCTTGTTTGTTTGAAATCCTACGCAAGCAAGACGCTGCTCGATCAGGATCACTCTATTTTGGGAGAGGTATGATTCAGTCGAGTCATGATGCGAATTCTATTGGTCGAAGATGATCCAGAACAACTCGAACCGCTTCACGCTGCACTCTCAGAGGTGGGGCATATTGTCGATGCGGTTCAGAATGGTGAACTCGCTCAATGGGTGCTGTCACAGCGTCATTATGATCTGTTGATTCTCGATTGGATGCTACCAGAGGTCAGTGGGATTGATTTGTGTCGAAACTATCGCAAATCAGGAAAAACATCCCCAGTACTGATTTTGACCGCAAAAGATACTACGATCGATAAAGTTACTGGGCTAGACGCTGGAGCCGATGATTATTTAGTTAAGCCTGTCGATGTGTTTGAACTACTTGCACGAGTTCGCGCACTAGGGCGACGTTCTCCGCTCTGGCAAGAAGAAAGATTGCAACTTGAAGATTTAGTACTGAATCTAACGACACTCATTGTAGAACGGGGTAAAGCATCGATTCAACTCTCAACCCGTGAGTTTCAACTCCTCGAATATCTCTTGCGTCATCCGCGCCAAGTGGTGAGCCGAGATCAATTAGAACAAGCTTTATGGGAGTGGGGAGATGAGCCTGAAAGCAATGCGATTACCGCATTAGTGAGACGATTACGACAGCGACTTGATGCGCTCAATGCTTCAGATTGGCTCGAAACGGTTTATGGCATGGGCTATCGACTGATTGCTAAACCGTAACCTATGTTTACTCGCAGTCGTCAAAATCTAGCTGGATGGTTCACACTTTCGATGGGAAGTATTTTGATTGCGTTTGCGGGAGTTCGATACTATTTAACTGCGATCGAGCGTTTGCAAAATGTGGATCATTTGCTCTACAAGAAAGCGCAATTTGTGGCTGCAACGGTAATGTACGATGAACAATCCCAACTCGATTTAAGCAATGTTCCTTATCTTGGCGATCTATCCATTCCGCTCAGTTCTGAAGTCGTTTATGCGCGTTGGTATTCTCCTGATGGACGGCTGAAGCAGTTTTATGGAACTGCCACGATCCAATCCTTGAAGGATGTTCACGAATTTGAAACATTAACGATCGAGGCAGGTATTCTACAAACTCAACCTGTTTTAGTGCGACAGGTGACATTGCCTGTTCAGTATGGAAAGAGGATGGTTGGCTATCTCCAAATTGCTGTTCCACTGATTGAAGTTGAGCAAGAGCTACAACACAATCTTTTACTTACATTAATCTGTGTTCTCGTTGCGCTGATTGTAATTGCAGTTGCGGGGTGGGCGTTAGGCGGACTAGCAATGCGACCAATTCAAGAAGCCTATGATCATCTAGAACGGTTTACAGCCGATGCTTCTCATGAATTAAGAACACCACTTGCAGCAATTTTGAGCAATGCTCAGGTTGGAATGCTTGCCCCACAAAGCGCTTCAGATCGCAAGCATCAGCGGTTAGAAAAGATTGCTGAAACTTCAAAATTCATGACGGTTTTAATCAATAACTTGTTGTTTCTGGCTCGCCGCTCTGGTCGGCTCTCCTCAGATACCTTGCAATCGATCGATCTCGTGATTGAATTGCAAAAATTAATTGGTCGATCGTCGATTCAATCCGCTGCCCGACCCATTCAGTTAAATCTAGACTTGCCAAAGCACGAAGTCTTTGTGAATGCCGATCTAGAACTATTACAGCAAGCGATCACGAATCTCATCTTGAATGCTTGCAAGTATACACCTACGGGGGGAAGTGTAACTGTGCGCTTGCTCACTCATTTTCGACAAGCGATCGTACAAGTTGAAGATACAGGCATTGGAATTTCAGAGTCGGACTTACCGCATATCTTTGAGCGGTTCTATCGAGTGAATCAATCACGCTCCAAAGATACGGGCGGTTCTGGCTTAGGACTTGCAATCACACAGCAAATTATAGTAGCACATGGTGGTACGCTCACAGTTAAGAGCCAAGTCGGACAAGGCTCTATGTTTCAAATCACACTCCCCCGATAAAATTCAGTCTAAAGAGGTATTTTAATAAGCGACTTAGATTTGTCATTTTCACGTCACATTTGTCTTCGATTCTATTAATAATCACAGAAGCGAACCAAGTGGGGTGATTAGCAATCTATCCTGACCCGTGTTTGAGGTACGATCGTGACTGAATCGAATGCTCCCGGTGCTACAAACATCAGCAATGCGGCAAGAAAACCACCGCTCTTATCCTTGACTGATGCGATCGCAATTATTGTCGGTGTTGTGATCGGAACGGGAATCTTTGAAACCCCTGCCTTAGTTGCAGCCAATAGCAGTACTGCTTCGATGGTCATCTTGACTTGGCTCATTGGTGGGGTTGTTTCTTTGATTGGAGCGTTGTGCTATGCCGAACTTGCGACCACTTATCCGCATGTCGGTGGTAACTATGAATACCTCAAGCGAGCCTTTGGACAGCAGGTTGCATTCCTGTTTGCTTGGGCACGCATGACTGTGGTTCAAACCGGATCAATTGCATTACTAGCTTTTGTGTTCGGGGATTATGCTTCTCAATTTCTACCGCTTGGAGCCTTCTCAAATTCAATCTATGGTGCTGGTGCGATCGTCTTTCTAACCAGTTGTAATCTCATTGGAATCCGACAAGGCAAACGCATCCAGAATTTGCTAACGATTATCACGATTTTGGGACTGGTTACAGTGATTGCATTGGGGTTGCTGTTTGCTTCTCCAAATGAATCTGTGAAACCGATTCAAACCCCACATCATTGGGGTTCAGCATTGTTGTTTGTTCTATTGTCGTATGGTGGCTGGAACGAAGCAGCTTATATTTCCGCTGAAATTCGTCACCCAAATCGGAACATTGTGCGATCGCTGCTTTGGAGTATTGCCATCATTACAGCATTATATTTGCTGATTAATGTGACTTATCTTCGAGGATTGGGACTGTCTGGAATGGCTCAATCTAGAGCGATCGCAGCAGATTTAATGCGACAAGCATTGGGAGAATCTGGAGCAGTGTTAATTAGCATTCTCATTGCTGCAACTGCTTTAGGTTCGTTGAATGCAACGATTTTCACGGGTGCGAGAACGAACTATGCTTTCGGTCAAGATGTTCCTCTGTTTCGATTTTTAGGACGATGGCGAACTGGATTTATAGTGCAAAGTGCGATCGCGCTTCTATTAATCTTGATGGGAACGCTCACCCGCAATGGTTTTGAAGCAATGGTCGATTACACTGCTCCAGTGTTCTGGTTCTTCTTTTTGCTCAGTGGGCTTTCGCTCATCTTATTGAGGATTCGAGAACCGTATCGACTGCGACCCTTTCAAGTTCCGTTTTATCCGATCTCACCACTATTCTTTTGTGCAGTTTGCGGTTATTTGCTGTATTCAAGCTTGGTTTACACCGGAATTAGTGCGATCGCAGGCGTGATTGTAGTTGTCCTGGGAATTCCCTTCTTGTATTGGTCTCAACGTTCAGCGTAGGAGTTAGAAACATGCAATTTAAGCGTTTAATCACAGGTTTAATTGTGGGAGCGAGCATTGCCGCGATCGGTGTGGGTTGTACTCAACAGCGAGACTTTCAAGCAGATGCTCAGACCAGCCC
>JADEXW010000954.1 GCA_015206935.1 Pseudanabaenaceae cyanobacterium LEGE 13415
GTCCATTATGTGACGGATGTCGTCGTCAGATAGTTCGCAGTTCTTCTGGCCGAGGTTTCTACGCAGTGGTGTGAACCGTTCGGTTGCGTCGATCAACTGTACCTTGCCACGACGGTGCTCAGCCTTCCTGTTGGTCAGCACCCAAACATAGGTTGCGATGCCGGTGTTGTAGAACATGTTGAGCGGCAAGGCTATGATAGCCTCCAGCCAGTCATTCTCCATTATCCAGCGGCGCACATTGCTCTCGCCCTGCCCTGCATCCCCGGTGAAAAGTGAGCTGCCATTGTGGACGTGAGCGATGCGGCTGCCTTGCGGCGTATTCGCCATTTTAGAAAGCATGTTCACGAGGAACAGCATTTGCCCGTCCGAAGTACGTGTGATGAGGCTGACTGGCTCCTCTTCACCCTCCAGTTTAATGGTGAAGCGTGGGTCGCGGATGCCTGCCTTGCCACCCATTAGTTCGTGGTCCTTCTTCCACGACTTACCGTAGGGCGGATTTGACAGCATGAAGTCGAAGGTCTTAGCGGGATAGGCATCATTTGACAGGGTCGACCATCCCGCTCCGCCACGGATGTGATCGGCGTCTTCACCTTCGCCCTTCAGGATCATGTCTGCCTTGCAGACGGCATACGTCTCAGGATTGATCTCCTGCCCGTACAGCATAGTTGTGACTTGTGCGCCGTTCTCTCCGGCGAGCTTGCGGAACCGCTCTTCGGCTAGGGTCATCATTCCGCCCGTGCCGCACGCGCCATCATAGATCGTGTACGCACCAGGACGGATGCTATTCTTGATGGGTTCGAAGACGAGATCGGCCATCAGGCGCACTGCATCGCGTGGCGTCCAGTGCTGCCCAGCCTCCTCATTGTTGTCCTCATTGAACTTGCGGACCAACTCCTCGAAGATCGTCCCCATACTATGGTTGTCGACACCGGGATGGCGGATCGAACCATCCGAGTTTCGGACAGGGTCAGGGCTAAGATTAATCTCTGGATCGAGGAATTTCGCTATCAACGGCGCGAGCGCATCATCTGCGGACAACGTGTCAATCTGGTTGCGGAATTTGAAGTTCGTCAGGATGTCCTGGACGTTTTGCGAAAAGCCATCGAGGTATAGGAGGAAATCCTGCTTCAGTGTCTGCTGCGTCGCCCGTGATGTAAGGTCCCGCAGAGTGAAGGGAGAGGTGTTGAAGAACGCCTGTTTCGCTGCTGCCTTGAGGGCTGCGTCCTGTTCCACAATTTTTGCTTGGTCGAGCCGGCGCTTAGTGTCGAGCACCGCTTGCTTCGTCGGCTCTAGCACGGCATCAAGGCGGCGCAGGACACACATGGGTAGGATCACGTCTGGGTACTTGCCCCGCTTGAACAGATCGCGGAGCACGTCATCTGCGATCCCCCAAATGAATGACACAATCCGATTGTGCGTTGCCTGGTCCATGTTATTCCGTTTCAATTGTTTTTTATCACCCTAACAGCCAAGTATTCAC
>JADEXW010000955.1 GCA_015206935.1 Pseudanabaenaceae cyanobacterium LEGE 13415
TGCGGGAACATCACAGAACTCGGACATTTTTTCTTTCATGCCAGAAGGAAGTTCTCGATCGCAACGACACACAAGAATGTCTGGCTGAATCCCAATCGATCGCAGTTCTTTTACCGAATGTTGAGTCGGCTTCGTCTTCATTTCGCCTGCTGCTGGAATCCAAGGAATCAGCGTGACGTGCATGTAGAGAACGTTTTGCCGTCCGACTTCTTTCCGAAACTGACGAATCGCCTCTAAGAAGGGTAGGGATTCAATATCTCCAACTGTTCCACCAATTTCAGTAATGACGACATCAGGATTCGTATTTTGAGCCACTCGCAGAATCCGTTCTTTGATCTCATTCGTGATATGTGGAATGACTTGAACCGTTCCGCCGTTATAATCTCCGCGCCGTTCTTTATTGATCACTGCTTGATAAATCGATCCGGTCGTCACACTATTCAAACGAGACATTGAAGTATCGGTAAATCGTTCATAGTGACCCAAATCGAGATCCGTTTCTGCGCCATCTTCGGTCACAAACACTTCACCATGTTGAAACGGACTCATCGTACCCGGATCAACATTAATGTAGGGATCAAGCTTGAGAATCGACACTGAGTAATCTCGCGACTTTAGCAATCGTCCGAGACTCGCGGCTACAATTCCTTTCCCAATACTAGAAACAACGCCACCCGTAACGAACACAAATTTAGTCATATCCCCTGTGCCGATCTTTGCCAAAACTTTATCCGGTCTATTCTGCCACAGTAGCGCAAGGGTGAGGGGGAATGTCTGAAGTTTCTCAAGGAATCGATCGGCAACCGTTTAGAGATTTTGCGCGTCAACGGGAACCGGATGTGATACCGTACTCCTTATTTCAGATTCGGGCGATGAAGCGATTCTTGAGCGCGTTGATTTTAGCGGTGTTGACAACCGCATTGATTGTGACTACAGCATGGTCAAAACCTTCGTTGGGTGTGGTGTATCCGCCTCCTGAACATGAGACGATCGCGAAACAAATTTTCTTTATCGGTTCAGCACCGCCCACAGGTCAAGTCACCATTAACGGCAAGTCGATTCAGCGCAGTCCAAGCGGTCATTTTGCTCCAAGTTTTCCACTGCAATTAGGTGAGAATCAGTTTTCGATTCGCTATCAGGATCAAGAAGTCAAAATTAAAGTAACTCGGAATTCTGGCGCACCTCCCGCGCCTATTGGAACGAATTTTGGTAAAGATTCGCTGACTCCTGCAAATGATCTGGCTCGATTGCCTGGAGAGCCAATTTGTCTAAGCGCGATCGCGGCTCCGAATCAGATGGTGAATGCTAGAATTGCGGGTCAAGTTTTACCGCTGATGGCACAAACCCCGATCGCGAATCTTCCGGCAAATTCGGGCGTTTTAACTGGATTAGTTCAACCGACAAAGCCAGAATCGACGCAGTATGCAACTTGTATTCAGCCGCAATCGATCGGGGATTTGGGAAAAGTTACGTAT
>JADEXW010000256.1 GCA_015206935.1 Pseudanabaenaceae cyanobacterium LEGE 13415
GAAGGGTCAATTCGCCTAATCAGTGCAAGAACAGCAACACGAAGTGAGCGAAAAGCTTATGAACAGGGATAATTCAGAAATAGAAGATGATTTGCGCTCAGAGTATGATTTGAGAGAATTACAGGTTAGAAAATTAGGACCTGAAAGAAAAAATTTTGGTCGCACGACTGTTCGTTTAGAGCCTGATGTTGCAGAGATGTTTCCTGATGCTGATGCGGTTAATCAAGCATTGAGATTTTTGATTCGAGTGACGCGAGATCACCAAGCTGCTAGTTCAAATAGGCAGGCTAATCATCCAATCGCTGAGGACAATGGATAATCAACGTTTAGATCCAGCGATCGCACTAATTTTCTGAACTCAGGCGCATTTTTGCCTTGGGTATTGAGCGTTGGAATCGAAACCGTTGGGGGATTTCCGCGATCGCGTCTGTGCAGCGGTTTAGATTCTCTCGGTTAAAACTGAAAGACGCAACGAGGGCAAATTAATGGCAATTCGTCAACGGCGTTACAGTAAAGAAGAGTTGGCTCGACGGGGGCAAGAACTTTATGAGGCTGACATTCGGCAGCAGGTTGAGGCTGGGAATGAAGGCAAGATTGTAGCGATCGACATTGAAACGGGTGATTTTGAGGTCGGTGAAACGGTTGTAGCAGCAACGAATCGTTTATTTGAACGGAATCCTGATGCTCAACCTTTTGGAATTCGGATTGGACACCGCGCCGTTTATCATTTTGGTTCGCGGAGTCTGAGAAGGAATTGATGATATACGGATCTGTAAATTTGAGGTGTGGGGCTACGCTTCCGCTTGTGGTGGGTAACTTGTCTGGTCAACGGGAAGTTATCAAAACTGTAATTGACACTGGATTTGATGGCTTTCTGTCTTTGCCATCTGAAATAATTGCTCGTCTTAGGTTGCCTTGGACAATTTCCAATTCAGCAACTTTGGGTGATGGTAGCGAGGTGCTGTTTGACTTCTACACAGCAACAGTTATTTGGGATGGGCAATACCGCGAAATCGATATTGCGGCATCAAAAACAGAACCGCTACTTGGAATGGCGATGCTCTACGGTTATCGATTGCAGGTTGATAATGTCGAGGGCGGCATTGTTAAAATTGAAGCTTTGCAACCTTGAACTAGAAGCCTGAATCAATAGAATCCGTACAATAAAGGTGAGTTGTCTTTCTCCACCAGTATGAAGCGGATTGTTTTGATTGCGGGATTTGAATCGTTTAATGCGGGGCTGTATCGGCAAGCGGCAGAACTGGCGCGGGAGCAGTGTCCAGGGTTAGATGTTTGCGTGTTTAGCGATCGAGATCTCGCAGCAAATCCAACCGCAGTCGAAACAGCACTTCAGCAAGCGGATGTGTTTTTTGCTAGTCTGCTATTTGACTATGATCAAGTGCTTTGGTTGAGAGAGCGAGTGCAGGCGATTCCGATTCGATTGGTGTTTGAATCAGCATTGGAATTGATGAGTTTGACGCAGATTGGAAAGTTTGCGATCGGTGATAAACCTAAAGGAATGCCGAAGCCTGTCAAGTTTATCTTAGATAAATTTAGTAATGGACGGGAAGAGGATAAGCTTGCAGGATACATCAGCTTCCTGAAAACGGGTCCGAAATTGCTGAAGTATGTGCCTGTTCAGAAGGTTCAAGATCTGCGAAATTGGTTGATTATTTATGGGTATTGGAATGCGGGGGGAAGTGAGAATGTTGCAGCGATGTTTTGTACGATCGCGCAAAAGTATCTAGGCTTGTCGGTTGGGGAAATTGCAGAAGCGATCGAGACTCCAAATATTGGTCTATTGCATCCTGATTATTTTGGCTATTTTGAATCACCAAAGCAATATTTAGAGTGGTATCGTCAGCGGTTTAATTCTGATTCTCCGATTGTTGGAATTTTGTTGTATCGAAAGCACGTTATTACAAAACAGCCGTATATTCCAAAGTTAATTCAAGCGTTTGAGAAAGCAAATTTGATTCCGGTTCCGATTTTTATTAATGGCGTTGAAGGTCATGTTGCCGTTCGGGATTTGATGACAACTGACTATGAAATGGAAATGCGTGATTCCGGAATTAAAGAAACGCTTTCATTATCAGATCAGGCGGTGAAAGTTGATGCGATCGTTTCTACGATCGGCTTTCCATTAGTCGGAGGTCCGGCTGGATCAATGGAAGCAGGACGGCAAATCGAAGTCGCAAAACGGATTCTTAGTGCAAAGAATGTTCCTTATATTGTTGCGGCTCCATTGTTGATTCAAGATATTCATTCTTGGACAAGGCAAGGGATTGGCGGATTGCAAAGTGTCGTTTTGTATTCGTTGCCTGAATTAGATGGGGCGATCGATACCATTCCGCTGGGTGGTTTGGTTGGAGAAACTATCTATTTAGTTCCAGAACGAGTCGATCGATTAACCGGACGATTAAATCAATGGATTAAGTTACGCCAAACGCCTCCAGAACAACGGAAAATTGCGATTCTATTGTATGGATTTCCGCCGGGATATGGAGCAACGGGAACGGCTGCTTTATTGAATGTTCCTCGATCGCTGATGAATCTCCTTTATGCAATGAAAGAGCAAGGATATGAGCTTGGAGACTTACCTGAAGATGGAGAAGCTTTGATCCAAGCAGTAAAGAATGCAGACGAAGGAGATTCCATTGCAATCTCAACTCAAACCTTAGAGCAATGGTTAGGGTATCTACTCACTTCAAGAGTTAAAAAACAATGGAAGTCGCTCTCCAGTAGCGGCATTAAAACCTTGGGCGATGACTTAGTTTGGGGTGGAATACAATTAGGTAATGTTTGGATCGGAGTACAGCCACCGTTGGGAATTTCCGGCGATCCGATGCGGTTGATGTTTGAGCGAGATTTAACACCTCATCCACAGTATGCAGCATTTTATCAGTGGCTTCAGAATGCCTTCGGAGCAAATGCGATCGTACATTTCGGAATGCACGGTACAGTTGAATGGCTACCCGGTTCGCCGCTTGGAAACACTGGCTATTCTTGGTCAGATATTTTGCTGGGCAATCTTCCAAACCTCTACATCTATGCTGCAAACAATCCTTCAGAGTCAATTCTGGCAAAACGTCGCGGCTATGGTACTTTGATCTCTCATAATGTTCCGCCGTATGGTCGAGCAGGATTGTACAAAGAGCTAGTGAACATTCGAGATTTAGTTGCAGAGTACCGAGAAGACCCAGAAAAGAACTATGCGCTAAAGTCTGCCATTGTTCAAAAAATCATTGATATTGGTATTGATGCAGATTGCCCATTTGAAGATGCAAAACGGTTAGGAATTGCTTTTAGTGTTGAGAACATTAGTCTATTTAGCAGTGTTGCTTTTAATCAGTATTTGATCAAGCTGTATGAGTACTTGCAAGTTTTAGAAAATCGATTGTTCTCGTCGGGCTTGCATACGCTAGGTGAGAAACCTTCGGCAGAAGCGATCGAGAGTTACTTAAACGCTTATTTCGACAAGCAAAGCTCAGAACTATCTCGAATTGCTCAAGGTGAAGATTTAGAGGAGTATCAAGAAGCAATAGATATTCGTAATCTTTTGCTCCAAACGCCAGATGAACTAACTAACTTACTACGCGGCTTAAACGGCGAGTACATTCCCCCTGCTCCAGGTGGCGACTTGCTACGAGATGGCTTAGGAGCATTGCCCACAGGTCGAAACATTCATGCGCTCGATCCCTATCGAATGCCTTCTCCCGCAGCCTATGAGCGTGGTCGTGAAATTGCTCGAAAGATTATTGATCAGCATCTTAAAGAACATCAAAGCTATCCAGAAACAGTTGCGATCATGCTTTGGGGATTAGATGCAATTAAAACAAAAGGAGAGTCGCTTGGAATCTTACTAGAGTTAGTCGGTGCAGAACCCACGAAAGAAGGCACAGGGCGGATTGTTCGATATAGCTTGAAACCATTATCAGAAGTTGGACATCCTCGAATCGATGTTCTAGCAAACCTTTCTGGTATCTTTCGAGATAGTTTCGTTAACATTATTGAGCTATTAGACGATCTGTTTCAGAGAGCAGCAGACATTGATGAGCCAGAAGATCAGAACTTTATTCGGAAACATGCGATCGCACTTTCCAAACAAGGCATCGAAAATCCTACAGCCCGTTTATTTTCCAATCCCGCAGGCGATTACGGCTCATTAGTCAACGATCAAGTGGTTGCTTCAAACTGGGAAACAGGTGAGGAATTAGGACAAACCTGGCAGAGTCGGAATGTTTTTAGCTATGGCAGAAAAGATAAAGGGAAGGAGCGATCGCAAGTTCTCGAATCCTTGTTGAAAACGACCGATCGCATTGTTCAAGAAATTGATTCGGTTGAATATGGCTTAACTGACATTCAAGAGTACTACGCGAACACAGGGGGACTCAAACGCGCCGCAGAACAACAAAAAGGGGAGAAAGTTCAAGCTAGCTTTGTCGAAAGCTTCTTGAAAGACACAACACCTCGGAACTTAGAAGAACTCTTGCGAATGGAGTACCGCACGAAGCTATTAAATCCGAAATGGGCGGACGCAATGGCAGCCCAAGGATCAGGCGGAGCTTATGAAATTTCGCAGCGAATGACGGCTCTCATTGGGTGGAGTGGAACAGTAGATTTCAAAGAATCCTGGGTGTATGACCAAGCAGCGGAGACTTATGCGCTGGATGCAGAAATGGCGAAACGCTTGCAAGAAGCTAATCCTGAAGCGTTTCGGAATATTGTGTCACGGATGTTAGAGGCAAATGGGCGCGGGTTTTGGAACCCGGATCAGGAGAAATTAGAGAGATTGCGATCGCTTTACGATCAATCTGATAGCAAAATCGAAGGCGTTCCACTCTCCTAGATTTGTTAAGCTGTTTTAAGCAGTGTATTGCTCGTGTGTTTATGACCACTCAAGCCAATAAGCCAAAAACAACTGAGACCAAAACTGAGCAAACTTCAGACAGTGAGAAAATTTTGTGCCCTCATTGTTTGCGAACTGCGACAAATGGCATTAAATGTCAGGGAATTTGTGTTGCTGACAATGCTTATTAGATCTAGCGGATAGGGGTTGAATCTAATAAGCATTGCTATTCAGCAGATGTGACGGAATACTTATTACACAATTAATAAAAAAGTTTTTGTCGGCGTAGGAATTTTTCTATGGTTTTTAGATCATTGACACCATAAGGCGAGCGTACAGTAAATATTGATGTCTCCACCTTCTTAATCCACCATGCGCCAACCTGCTCAATCTGCATTGAAAGCTCGAAATAGATTGCTCACAATGTTTGTGCTGCTTTGCATCCTGGATAGTGCCTTAGTCATTGCAGCACAAGATCGCTGGGCGATTGGTCGGATCTTCCTCACGATTGTCGTGATGTACTTTGTTATCCAGGGAAAGCAATGGGCAAAATGGCTTATGGTCGGCATCTGTAGTTTAGTCGTTGTTAGTCTCATCACCCTCGTTCTTGCACTCAGTTCAAAACTTTCCGCTACCTTGACTGGTGGAAGTTTGATGATGGCTGTTCTTAGTACTGCGATCGCAGTTCATCTCGTGAGTAGTAAAGAGCTAAATCGCTATTTCGCCGATAAAAGGAAGGTTGATCTTCAATAACTTCAATGTGTGTTGTGCAACTGGAATTTGCATAAGTTCTTTGTAGAGTTGCCAACAGACAAGCTGGAGCTTTTGTGTGCTGAAGCGATCGCCCGTTTCAGAAATTGCTATCCGCATCGAATCGATGCGAATCTTTTTCTCAAGTCAGAGACGAAAGTTAACCCGATTTGTTGTACTTCGTTGAATAGACTTCTTGCGTGAATCCCAAGATACCCGCCGAGTGGAATTCGGGGCGATACAGACAAAGTGTCCCGTCTTATACCGAATCAATCTGTTAATGCTACAGATCCTTCGCCCCCTAAATCCCCCAATTCTGGGGGACTTTGATTCTTGTTCCCCCAAACTTGGGGGTTAGGGGGCTTGCCGAATCTGTAGCACTCAAAGATCAATTTGGTATTACTCAGTTCCCTACGGAGGGAAACCCTCCTCCAGGACTGGGCGCTGCGGACACGAACAGCATTTTTGCACGAGTCCGCTTCGGGCGGACTTCGTTTGTGCGGACACGAACAGCATTTTTGCACGAGTCCGCTTCGGGCGGACTTCGTTTGTGTAGCCGCGAATTCTATTCGCCAGGGCATTTACGCAAGAGACATCATGACCGAAACTACGGTCACACTCACGCATGAAAATCGATTTTCAAAGCAGGTCTATTACAAACCAGAAAGTCCGAATCATATTGAAATTGGTCGGTTCACTCTGCCGATTAGTATTGGTAAGCTTTCTGAAATTCAAGCCCTGATTGCACAAACGTAACCAGTAATAGACTCTCGCTCCGCAAACATCGGACGATTTGCGTCCAATTACCGCGCCGCACTCTGAGGCAAAGCAGGCTGAAGAATACGATCGATTTCTTGCAGTTCGCTTTCGCTCAAAGTCACCTCTGAAGCTGCTGCATTATCTACGACTTGCTCCGGACGACTTGCACCAATAATTGCACTCGTTACCCGCTGATCTCGTAGCACCCACGCTAAAGCAAGCTGCGCCATTGAAATATTTAGCTCTTCAGCGATCGGTTTCAGATCCTGCACAGCAGTCAAAACACGATCGTTGAGCATATCGCCCATAAAGCCGTTCATCTTATCGTTTGCTGCTCGTGAATCTTGCGGAATCGGTTGTCCCGGTTTGTACTTCCCGGTAAGAACCCCTTGAGCAAGCGGAGACCAGACAATCTGACCAATTCCATTCGCTGCACAGAGTGGGAACACTTCAGCTTCAGGTTTGCGCCATAACATCGAATACTGTGGCTGACTAGACACAAACTTCTCAACATTCGGAAGATCCAGAGCCGCTTGAATTTGTGAGGGATTCCACTCGCTGAAACCGATGTATCGAGCTTTTCCTTGTCGAACCACTTCCGTCAAAGCTTCCATTGTTTCTTCTAATGGAGTTTCGGTATCGTAGCGGTGACATTGATACAAATCGACGTAATCAGTTTTGAGGCGTTGTAGGGAAGCATCGATTTGTTTGTGAATTTGAGCAGCGGATAGACCTCGATCGACATCTGACATCGGAAAATAAACCTTCGTTGCCAGAATGTACGAAGAGCGATCGATACCCTGCAAAACTTCTCCTAAAAGCGATTCCGCTGCGCCTCGTGCATACACATTTGCAGTATCGATAAAGTTAATGCCAACATCAAACGCTTTATGAATACAAGCTTCTGCATTTTGGCGTTCGACACCGCCGCCGTAAGTTAACCAAGATCCTAAAATGATCTCTGAAGCGTTGAGATCACTGCTTCCT
>JADEXW010000956.1 GCA_015206935.1 Pseudanabaenaceae cyanobacterium LEGE 13415
CCCTCTGTCCAGTTGCTTCTTCTAGTTGGCGAACCTCTGCCGCTGCTGGTGAACTCACAAACAATCCCAGTGAAAGGATGATTACCAATACAACCAGCACTCGTAGCCAGGTCAAGAATTTTCGGATGAGGTATCGCATCAATGTATCTCCTACTTGTAAATCAAGCACCGCGATCGCGCTAGGTTCTACTGCATTTGAGAGGGATACCAGGACTGATACCACTGCTGCATCTGGCGAATCTCTTCGGTTTGCGTTTTGATAATCGATTCTGCCAAACGCTGAATTTCCGGATGTTGTGAGTTTGTGAGAACCATTTGTGCCATCATGACTGCCATCTGGTGATGCGGAATCATTTCTTCAATAAAAGTGCGATCGAAGTTCTTGGCGTTTTGGAGTGCTGCCAGATCGCTTTGCATTCTCGTCCTGCCTCTGTGTCTCATCCTGCCTCTATGCCCCGGAACGCCTAGTTGCGCCGACTGATGTTCAGGGCGATTGATTTGCATACCGGATTGCCAGTGCGGGACTGTCGTACCGTACCACTGCTGATACCAGCTTTGCATCTGCTCGATTTCACGGGTTTGAGTCGTTTTAATCGATCGGGCTAGTGTCTTTAATTCAGGATGTTGGGCGCGACTCAATGCCAAGTCAGCCATCGCCACCGCATCCTCATGATGTGGAATCATCATCACAATGAAGTGCTGATCGGTTTGCCCCATCATTTGGGATCTAGTGGGAACAGAGGCAGGATTGGCGGGAGCGGTTGGATAATCAGAATTAGCGCCATTAAAGGGAGCCGTGGGTCTAGCTGATAGCAGAATTAAAGCAGTAATTCCACCTCCAGCGAGGAGGCTTGCAAGGATGTAGATAATGGATTGACGTTGAATCATCTCTCCTCCTTAGAAAGAAAAGCTGTTCAGTTTTTATCGTTCGGGCATTGAGAATAGTGAACAAAACAGTTACTCAATGTTGTCTCTCGATTCTAAATGCGATCGCGGTGAACCATGCTAGGGCGTGTGTTAAAACCCGATTAGATAGTTTTGAGGAGATTTTAATCACTATCTAATACTCAGATACCCCGTTTAAGCTCTCCGCACTATAGAGAATATGTTAGAACATTAGGCAAATAACTGTATCTATCGGATGGTGCATCGCTTCTGAAGTCTTTGATGAAATAAAGAACAATTTAAACCTAATCTGAATGCTGTCGAGATGATACCTGCCATCAAGCAAGATTGTAATTTTAGAAATGGTCATCATGAATCCATCTTCAGCAACCCATTCTAAAGAAAAGTTTCTTTCAACTCAAGGGATAGTATTCTGAGGGAAAAGATAAGAATTAGAACGATAGAAGATGCTCAGAATGCTCTAAATCATGAAAGAACTTTATCTTTGTTCTAATTATGGAGCGCGGATCGGTGAACCGGAATAGTCATCCTCGACATGGAAAGCAGGACGATGGGTTACTCGTTG
>JADEXW010000957.1 GCA_015206935.1 Pseudanabaenaceae cyanobacterium LEGE 13415
AATTAGCATTGTTCACCCAAATATTACAACCCAGACTCGTCAGCAATTACCTTATTTTGTAGGCATCTCTGCAACTACAACTGGAGCAACGGGCATCTCCATGAATCTAGTAGTCATTCCTCCTGGGGGAACGGCTGAACCGCATTATCATGCAAACTATGAAACTGCAATTTACTTACTCAAAGGTCGCGTTGAAACTCGTTATGGTCGAGGACTAAAGCAAACAAAGATCGCCGAAGCTGGGGATTTTATCTTTGTTCCGCCCGGAGTACCCCATCAACCACATAACTTGAGTGCGGCTGAACCTGCTTATGCTTTGGTCGCTCGCAACGATCCAAACGAGCAAGAGAATGTCATACTTTACGATCCGACTTTTGAAAGTGAACCATGAAAAAAGCAGATTGAGCAATTTCTCAACGAACAAACACTAGACTAATAAGGAGGAAATCATGCCAGGAATGCTAATTGAAGGCAAATGGACGGATGAATGGAAAGAGCGCAATCCTAACGGTCAGTACAATCCGAAGCCAACAACGTTTCGGAATACTGTAAGAATGGATGGCGCAGGTGGATTTAAGGCAGAAACTGGACGCTATCATCTCTATGTTGCTTTGGGCTGTCCGTGGGCACATCGCACCTTAATCATGCGAGAACTCAAAGGCTTGCAGCAGGTAATCTCTATCTCGATCGTCGATCCGATCATGGGCGACCAAGGCTGGAGGTTCTCGAATGCACCTGGGACAATTCCAGACACGATCAATCATGCACAACATTTGCAAGAGATTTATCTAAAAGCCGACTCGAACTATACGGGACGAGTCACGGTTCCAGTGCTATGGGATCGGCAACAGCAAACAATCGTCAACAACGAATCGCGTGAAATTATGCGAATGTTTGATGTTGAGTTTGCAGCACTGGCAACACAAAACATTGATTTCTACCCACACGAATTACAAACTCAGATTGATACCACGATCGATGCGATCGCAACCTCGATCAGTCGGCGCGTCTATGATGCTGGCTTTACTATCTCTCAAATGGTTTACGAAGCAGCAGTAACAGACATTTTCGAGCAGCTAGACCGCTGGGAAGTAGTTCTAGGTCAGCAGCGTTATCTCTGTGGCGATCGACTAACTGAAGCAGATATTGGCTTCTTTACAACGCTCTATCGTTTTGACTCGGTTTACTATAGCCACTTCAAATGCAACCTACGCCGCATTGTGGACTATCCAAATCTCTGGAACTATCTCAAGGCACTTTATCAGCGTCCTGAGTTCAAAGTAACGTGCAATCTTGACCACATCAAGCAGGGGTATTACCGGAGTATGCCTGAGATCAACCCAAGTCGCATTGTGCCGAAAGGGCCAATTCTAGACTTTGATCAACCCTATGGAAAATCAGCGACTTCCTGATTCTCTACAAAAAGGAACTTTTTATGGCTGAAATCAAAATTTATAGCGCAGTTC
>JADEXW010000958.1 GCA_015206935.1 Pseudanabaenaceae cyanobacterium LEGE 13415
GATTACGGCGATCCGAACAGTACGTTCAAACTCGTCATGCTGGGGGATTCCCATGCCACGCATTGGTTTCCAACCTTTGAAGAGATCGCCCGCCGGCATCCGATCTACTTCCGCGGCGTTGCTAAATCGGCCTGCCTTTTTTCGTTGGAACCGATCTATAACGAAGCGCTCAAGCGCTCTTACACCGAATGCGCGACGTGGTCGCAGAACGTAGTCGAATGGCTGGCACGTGAGAAGCCGGAGGTAGTGCTCATCTCACAGTCGCCTGGATATCCACTCGATACGCTTGAAGGCATGTCTGCGGCTTGGGCGCGGCTCTTAGCGATGAAACTAAATGTTCAGGCTGTGGTCTCGACCCCTTGGATGCCGTTCGAGCCCAGCAAATGCGTCATGGCCAGCACGAACTGGGCGGAGGACTGCGTCGCTGATCGATCGGTCGCATTCAAGCCTGATCTGACGCGTGCGGCCGCAGAAAGAGTGCAGGTACCAACACTGGATTTTTCAGATGAATATTGCCGGCCCACCCAGTGTCCACCTCTGATTGGGGACGTCTTCGTATACCGCGACCGACATCACATGACGGCAACATTTGCGCGGACACTCGCTGAGGATATGGAGAATGAGTTGTCATTGGTCTCGCGCCTCAAAGCCCGTCTCCAACAGGTGGATGGGTGAGCTTACTGGGCCAGTGTGTCCTCGGTGATTGCACTTAAGAAAATATTCTATCGTGCAACGATTTCGCCCGATAACTTGCGTTTCCAAGGACTGGCCTTTCCACATGGCATCGGCCTCTTTGAGGCTTCCGCGCCGATATGCCGTAGTTTCTGCCGCTTCGCCTTTCCCGCTCGATGGTGATCGTCCTTGGTTTTTTCTAATGCGCAGGCTTCGTGGGCTGGACCCATGTTGACCAAGTCATCTACGCCTCCGAGTTCGAGGGCCCGGATGTGCTCCGCAATCCAGCGTTCGCGCGCGCCGTCGATTTTTTGGTCACAGAGCACGCATCTACCACCCGTTGCTTCCCACACCTGAAGACGTCGATGCGGCGGAAGCTTCTGGCGAACGGTCGTTCCTACATCTTCAACGTCGACGAGTGCCATGGTTACTACTCTCCGAGTTCAAGTGAAAGGGCGGATCATCATCGCGTAGGAATTCCGCTTCAATTTCGAGGAGATCTGCAATGCGCTTAACCAGGCGCTCACATTCATCTCGTAGGATTTCGCAAGACACAATGAGCGTAGCAAGCTGGCGCTCTCGACCAGATTCGACAGGAACGAGGCGGACTCCTCAAGAGGCAATCGTGGGAATATCCGCATCACCTAGGGAGGGCTTTTGCAGCGCCGGCTGACTAAGCGGGTGCCGTGATCGTTTCATCTGCCAAACTCAATGTGGGGGGCTAATGGGCACCAAGTCGTATCGATTGAAATTCAAGGACCTTCGCAACTTCTCGGGTGAGTCTGTATTGCCT
>JADEXW010000023.1 GCA_015206935.1 Pseudanabaenaceae cyanobacterium LEGE 13415
CTCAATGCTTACATAAGAAAAGAGAAATTGTGCAAGCAGAAAAGGCAATTCAAAACCTTCATCTGGAGCGCAGCACTCAATTGAGGCAGTCCACGCCGACCGTTCACCCGTCTATGTTCGTTTGGTAATTTCTTATGTAAAAGTAGAGCTTACATAAGAAATTCGCTGGCTTGCATTGCCTAAACTGCTGCGACTTTGGAGATCTATGAGGACGTACACTCTTTGAAAAAGTGATCGCGACCTCGCTCAACTGGTTCTTATGTACACTAGCGCTTTCTTACATAAGAAACACGAACGCCACAAACGCTGTAAGCTGGATGGGCAGGCTCATCACAGTCGCATCTTCACAACACCGCTGTTGAATATGACTGAAATTCCCAAAAATAATTCATCGAATTTGTCAACTGGTCGGTACGAAGCAGTTTTGGCAGAAGTCAGCGCAATGCTCGAAGCAGCTCGACACGAGGCAGCCAGGACGATCAACACTTTGATGACTGCAACCTATTGGGAGCTTGGGCGACGGATTGTTGAACTGGAGCAACAAGGAGCAGAACGAGCAGAGTATGGCAAGCAGATTGTTGAACGACTTGCCAAAGATTTATCACCAAGATTTGGACGAGGCTTTAAGAAAAGTAATTTATTCCAAATGCGATCGTTCTATCTCGCTTATCCAGATGCCGCTCAACTCCAATCTGAGAGTGACTCCAACATTTTCCAAACAGTGTCTGGAAAATTTTCACTGCCCTGGTCGCATTACGTCAAACTGCTTTCAGTTAAAGATCCACAAGCCAGAGCATTTTACGAGGCAG
The DNA here is from genome assembly GCA_015206935.1 of Pseudanabaenaceae cyanobacterium LEGE 13415. GTDB lineage: Bacteria > Cyanobacteriota > Cyanobacteriia > Leptolyngbyales > Leptolyngbyaceae > Leptolyngbya. The sequence continues at coordinate 810 of JADEXW010000023.1, forward strand.
AAGCGCTTAGAGGTGGCTGGTCAGTTCGGCAGTAGGGTCGGCAAATCTCAACACAGTTCTATGAACGGGCACTTTTATCGCGCAACAAAGCAGCCATGCTGGAAAAAGCAGGACAGCCAGATGCTAGAGACGCAATCTCGCCAGAGGACGAGCTGAAAGACCCATTTGTTTTGGAGTTTCTCTCGCTCAAAGACGAATATTCAGAGAATGATCTGGAAGAAGCTTTAATTCAGCACATTGAGAGTTTTCTACTCGAACTGGGAAATGATTTCGCATTCTTAGGACGACAAAAACGGCTACGCATTGGGGATCAATGGTTCAGGGTAGACTTGCTCTTTTTCCATCGGCGATTACGCTGCCTTGTCATCGTCGAACTGAAGTTGGGTGAGTTTTCTTATGCAGACGCTGGGCAAATGCACCTGTATCTCAACTATGCGCGTGAGCATTGGATGTATGCAGACGAGAATCCGCCGGTAGGTCTAATTCTATGTAATCGCAAAGATGAAGCGATCGCGCACTACGCCCTCGAAGGTCTTCCGAACAAAGTAATGGCAGCCGAGTATCAAATGGTGCTTCCTGACGAAAAGATACTTGCTGCTGAATTAGAGCGCACACGCAAAGCATTAGAACAGCGAAAACCGACAGAAAATGACCCAAACCAAAATGAGTAGTATGATGACTAGAAACTTATCTGTCATCCACGATCGCGCTTCTGTTGACGAATGGCAAAACTATCCAGTACAAGCACTTCTAGCGTTTATGATTTTGACCCTGGGCAGCCGCAGGACCAGGGTGAGCGATACATTACGCTAGAAGCAAATGACTCTGGAGAGGTCATCATTCTGTCCACCCACAAAGACGGTGAGCCGAGCGTTTCTCATATTCTCAAAGAGGCAAGCCAAGGATATGACTGGGGCGTATTAGTTAGCGAGATTTTGACAACTGAGTATCTCGCTCAACTCATTGCTACATTGCGCGATAATTCTGTCCTGCTTGAGTTGGTGACAAATCTACTTTTTCAACATTTGATTAAGGTTTATCGATACAAAGTTGAAACAACCTTACAAAGTGAAGGAATTGATGCGATCGACACAAGCCTGCCTCACTTCAAATTAGTTCGGAATCGCAAGCAACAGACCCAAAAGCTTGAGCTTGCTTTTGATGATGAGAAGATCAAGGCTTACCTAAGAAATTCATTGTCCGAATTCTTCAACCACGTCGGCTTCTGGGAGGAGTTTGCTAAAGCGATCGGCTCGAATCTAGTCGCGTGGGCAATTGAACATTTAGAAGAGAAACTGAGTTCAAAAGCTCTAAAGGCATTATCTCAAGATGAACTGATCGAAAGAATCACTCAATTGTTATCTGCTCTCGACTCTAAGGTATTGCAGGAAAAGATTAGCTTCTTCGGGCAAGTTTACTCTCAAGACATTACTAAGAAGATTATCCAAGGATTTAATCTTCCAGACTGCTCACTTCAAGAAATGGATAAACTGCTTGGAATCAAGCAGCGTCCTTCTTTTAGCAGTAACCGCTCTTTAGAATTTGATCCGATCGCAGTCATTCCGACCTCGATTCCGATTGCCAGCAGTATTCGTGCCCAGCTTCGCCCGGATTTATGGCAGCAAAACTCTGATGATTTAGCGGTGTTTCAATATCGCAGCCGTTCTAATCCAAATAATTACATAGAACACTTCATTACAAATCCTGGTGATATCGAGATGATGCCGTGGGAAGCGGCAGAGCAAATCATTAACAAATTCGGATTTGACACGGTTAAATTACAGCTTATTTTTGCGGCTAGAACAATGCAAGAAGATGAACCGTGGAATAGCACGTTTACATTAAAAGCAACAGATATCGTTCAGCTTCTAGGATGGGATAGAAATCACAACACAACATTAGCTGAAAAACGTAGTGCAGTTGCCAGTACAGCCTATGCTTTGTCTTGTCTGCTCGTAAAATCGGTTTGGGTTGAAGGGAGAGGAAAGAAGAAAGTTGATGCTAGTACTCCGATCGGCAGAATGTGGGACGTACTGATCGACATTCACGGACAGATGGATTGGCTGAGTAGCAAGATCGAAAAGCCGGAAGAAGTTTACATTACCGTTAGCCCTGGCTTATGGACAAAGCATTTTCTCAATCGTGCTGGAAGCCGTGCTAAAGAAGCATTGCATCAATTTGGGTATCTTGCACAAGACATCCTTAGAATTGACCCGTATCACAACGAAATGGCGTTGCGGTTAGCAATTCAACTGACACTTGATTCTCGTATTCGGGTTAGAAACCAAAATCCCTACGATTACCAAGTTGTCAGCCTACTAGAAGAAGTACTTCCCAAAGTTGAAATCGAGAAAGCACTGCAAGACAAACACAAGGCGCGTGATCTGAAGAATCGCTGGAACAAAGCGCTAGAACTGTTGTTAAGCCTGGGATGGCAAATTGAATTTGATCCCAAAACCTACCCTAACTGGCTGCAACCTGGTAGTACTGCACCGAAGCCGGATGATTGGCGCAAGATTCGAGTGATCGATCGCTTACTGCAAGCCAAGCTAACGATCAAACCACCTCATCCGATTCCAAGCCTACTTGCAGGAATTAAGGACCCGAAGAAGCCAAAAGTAATTGCTCCAGCTCCGGCGCAAGAATTAACAGGAGAAGAAATTCGCAAAGCCCGTGAAGAGCAGGGATGGAGCCGCAAAGAGTTAGGCGGATTCATGGATCTCAGCGCAGACTACATCGGTAAATTAGAACGGGGCGATCGCGTCATTACTCCAGAGCTTGAAGCGAGACTCCGAAAACTCCTACGTCTCTAGGAGCAAGAACGCTGGCTCTTCTGTCTTAACCTGCTGGTGAGACAAGTTATTGTCTTTCAGGTCGTGTCTTTGTGCCAAATTCCTGATTTTCCAAGGGTTTCGACACTTTCAGCCTAAGACAAACTCATCCATATCCCATCACTTGATTTTTGAGGTTCATCCAGTGCAATACGCTAGTACTTTAGATCTGAATTATTAGCGTGTTGAGGTGAGACAAACTCATCCGTATCCCATCACTATGCTTGGAGCAAAGAAACTCACTTTGTCTCATATCTGATGCAAGACTCCTTCTGTAGAGCCAACTCTGAGTTACATAAGATGAGACAAGCCGCTCCGTATTGGCTCACTTGATTGACTGATCGAGATGAATTTTAGCTGTATGAGGTTAAGACAAATTATTCCGTATCGTCTCACCTGTTTTTCTGGGAATTTTCGTCTTTGAAGGACTGAGGCTGAGACAAGTTATCTCCGCATCTCATCACCGCCTGGAAAACAGCAACCCGCTAGATGCCCCGTACACAAGCATTTAAGCAGAATCCGAACCGAGACAAGGCTACTTAATTCAATAAATTCGCTAAGACAAACTTCTCCGTATGTTGTCACTTGCGATTTGTTCAATTCTAGCTAATCTGAAGCATCCTGAATCGCTGGGACACTTGTAAAATAAGGTTTCTATGATTTGACAGGGCATGAGCGATCGAGACAACCCAGCCCCTTGCCCCCTAAAATTTTCTCTTGTCTCAACTGAAATTTTTGAGAAAAATTAACCCAAACAACGGTGAGACAAGCGTTTTGCTTTGAGACAAATTCTTCCGTATTTGCTCACCATAATCACCCGATCGCATCACTAAACTCTCCGTATCGTATCACTTGTTATTTTGAAAAAGCTTATCAGGCAAAGGTTCTAGCAACTTGAGACAACCTAATCAGTCTGATCAGACTGATCCTTCGACCAAGACAAAAACTCAAAATCTGGCAAGATCATCGCGATCTTATTCCGTTAAAACTTCTGTACTTCTTAAGCGGAATAGGGAGGTGCGATATCGTTACTTCTTTTTCAGCCAAACAATTTGGGTATGTAAATGAGTGGGATGACCAGTTTCTCGCTCTTTTTCCGCATCGCTATGACTTCATTTGGGCGGAGCATCCTCACTCCGGCGCGGATGTTAATTGGCAAACTGAGACACGCCACCCATTGAGCGATCGCTTAATCCAGCAAGGCGGCTACCTTTACGGGGTTCGCTTCGGCGCAGAGACACAGTACTGCCTCATTGATATTGACGCTGGAAGCCAGTACCACCCCAGTCGTGACCCGTTTGCCATTTCTCGGATTACTGGGGCGCTGGAGGCGCTCGGACTGGTCGAATATCTCATCTGCACCTCAAGCTATAGCGGAGGTTTGCACCTCTATTTTCCATTCTCGAAGGCTCAGAGTAGTTGGCAATTCGCGATCGCGGTTGCCACGTTACTTGAAAACTCCGGCTTCAAACTTGCGCCCGGACAACTTGAAACGTTTCCCAATCCGAAGCCATACGTTACAGAGGGTAAGCCTAGCTTGTTCAATGCTCACCGGCTGCCTCTGCAAACTGGGTCGTATCTGTTGAATGAGGAATTCCAACCCATCTGGAGTACGCAGCAAACCTTTGTTCAACAGTGGGGGTTTGCTCAGAGCCGGAATGACTTAGACACCAAAACCCTGAAGCAAATTCTGAAGCAAGCCAAGCGGCGACTGTTTCAAGTCTCTGGAAAAGCAGAGAAGTTTATCAACGATTTGAATGCAGAAATCGAACTGGGTTGGACAGGCTATGGACAAACCAACCGACTGTTGGGACGCATTACGATGAGAGCTTATATCTTTCATCATGTTCTGTCTGGAGGGCAACCACTCGAAGGAAAGGCGCTGGTCGAAGAAATTGTCGAAGTTGCAAAATCACTTCCAGGCTATGAAGAGTTTTGTCGGCATCAGCATGAAATTGAACATCGGGCAGAAGAATGGGCTAGTTCCATTCAATCTAGCCATTACTTTCACTATGGCAATGAAAAAGGTAAATTCAAAGCAAAATCTGAAGAACTGGAAAACGCGATCGATCAAGCACCTTCTTGGAATCAACAACAATCAGAATCAGCAAGAGATCGGATCAGAAATGCGATCGCTGATCTACTCGAAAAAGGAATTCTTCCAACTCAAGCCACTCAAAGATTCAAAGTTTTACTTCAATACAGAATTGGAGGAGGATCGCTGTATCGTCATCGGGATCTCTGGCATCCTGAGTTTCTCATGAATGATTCTCTAGGACATTCAGAAGAATTAAAGTCAGAAAATAGTCACCAAAATGCTACAAGCTTATTACCTAGTGATGGCAGTAATAATCCTCCTAGTAAGCTTTTCAGCGATTCTACAATTCAAAAACCTCTATCAGGAGGCGGTAATTTCTTGATTCATCAGGGTTCTAGTCTCGACGCAGAAGCTAACCCAATTGAATCCTCCCTTCAGGCTCAGGCACAGCAAGAAGCGTGTGAAGCAGCGATTCAACTAGCGACAGAACAGCAGCACAATATTCAACCCAGTGCATTGAGTCCGAAGCAAGTCGAGCGAATGCAGCGATTTTTGGAATCTGGCGATCCAATTTTGATAGCAGAAGCAAGGGCATGGGCAATCCTTAATCCGGGTGTCTTAAAGATAAGTAGTAGCCCATCTCAACCCGATGGAACTGGTTAGGGCATTCAAAAAATTCGTGGGATAATGGGCGAGGTCAGCAACCGTCTCACCCATCATGTCGAAGTCAAAAGGATTCGGTAGTCCAGCCTCAACTCAACCTCCTTCTAGGCAATCTCGGACAAGCAAAGGGCGAGAATGGCAAAGGATGCCCCAGATTGATCTGGAAACGCGGATCGAGCTATGGCAAGCAGGATTGCTCAAACTTCGTCTGCCGAATGAAGTGCAACCGCGATCGCTGACTTCAGCCGAAAAGCACTGGCTCGATCGTGCCGCAGCAGCAGAGTATATCACTCCAGAGCAGAACGGACAGCAAGCCGTTTTCTACACCGCAGCACCACCCGATTTTCGCTTGGAAGCCGCAGATTGGTATCTCTGCCCAAATGACTATTGGAATCAGCACCCGATTTTGCTGCAAGAAATCATGGCAAGGTTTCCCGCAGAATTATTCAAGCTTTCTGCATCCGGTCAGCCACCTGCTTTTTATCCAGATCGCACTCCAGATTACACGGATAAACAAGAAGCTGTAATGCGATCGATCTTTCGGGAAACAGTACGACTGGGCTGGTCGTTGCCTCAGTACAAGTGGCTGATCATGGAGCAATTTCACAAGACGACAGCACAGGTTACGTTTGAGGAAGCGAGACAAATTCTAGAGATTTTGCAGACACTAACAGACGTATCTTTTTAGGATATAACCAGTCCAGCATTCAGCAAAGCTGTTTGTCGTTGAACGGTAGCAAAAGCAAAAATGAGTTAGGTTTACAATCGCCTCAGCTTTGGTGTTTTGTCAGTCAGGACGTTTCAGGAGCGCGACGAGTTTATCGTCATCTTTTTCCACTCAAAACGATGTTGGAGTGTTTGGTGCAAACCATTGAGCAGCGTTTCCTGGTACGGCGAGCGATTTCTTGCTCCTGACGATCCAATCTGATCGATCGACTGAACCTGATTACAATAAACTATCTATGTCTCAAGATGTATTGCTTTTTTAGTAGAACTAGCCAAAATTTCCGAGATAAAGAACTTTATAAACTCTGAGCAATATGGCGTTTCATCAGAACTATCTCAATGTGGAACAGCCAGCCGTGGGTCAACTGGTGCGGGAACTCCGGCAAACCCTGAAGCTGACCCAGGAAAAGTTTGCAACTCAACTCGGAGTGAGTTTCCCGACGATTAACCGTTGGGAAAACGGACACGCAACTCCTTCGCCTTTAGCCATCAAGCAACTTGACATCCTGCTGAATCAGTTGTCCGAGTCATCCGATGCCACTCTACGTGAACGGGGTCAGGCAATGCGAGAAAAATACTTCTTCGCCCAGGAGCTAAAAGCATGAGCGCAGATAAATACTGGGCAAGTGATGAGACTCCTGTTGTAAGCAGCAGCGAGGTCGCGTTGCATGATTGGTCACAAACGCCATTAGGTGCGATCGAAACCTGGTCAGACGACCTGAAAATGGCGGTGCAGCATCACTTAACCGAACTTGCTCAGGCAAAGTCAACCCCAAAGACCTCGCAAAAATTTGCCTTGTTACAGAACGGTGCTGCTTCAGCCTTGCCTCAAGTGGCGCAAGTCGATGCGTTTCGCGTCCGGCTGATGAATGCGCTACGTCCGCTTAGAGATGCAACTGAAATTCAAGCGATCGCCGCTCGCATTCTGGGTGAAGCTCTGGGCGCAAGCCGTGTCATTTATATTGAAGTGGTCTCGGATGGCGAAGAGGTGATTGTTCACCGCAATTACACCAAGGGTGTCGCCCAACTGAGCGGGCGCTATCGACTGGAAGACTATCGCCGCAATCTCACCGCTGATCATCAGGCTGGGCGGACTCAGATTGTCACCGACATTCCCAATCATCCTGAATACACGGCTACTGAAAAGGAGAACTATCGCGAGATTGATATCGCCGCTCACATTGACGTGCCGCTGATCAAAAACGGTCAATTTGTTGCCCTGCTCGCGGTTCACCACGCCACGCCGCGCCAGTGGACAGCAACCGAGGTTAAACTGGCTGAAGAAACCGCAGAACAAACCTGGGCAACTGTAGAACGTGCCCGCGCTGAAGCCGCGTTGCGCGAATCTGAGCAGAAATATCGATCGCTGTTTGAGTCGATGAACGATGGCTTTTGTATCATCGAACTGATTCATACCGAACAGCAGCAGCCGATCGACTACCGCTTTCTCGAAGTGAATCCCGCTTTTGAGCGGCAAAGCGGATTGAGTGACCCCGTTGGCAAAACGGGACTTCACTTTGCGCCCAATCACGACCCCAAACTTTTAGCCAACTATCAACAGGCTCTGATCACAGGTGAGCCGATCGAATTTGAAATCGCAATGGCGGATTTAGGGCGATATTACCGTATCAGCGCCAGTCGGCACGGCGATCCAGAGAAGAAACAACTGGCAATCATATTCAACGACATCAGCGATCGCAAACAGTCTGAAGAAATTGTTGCTACCGATCTGGCAAATACTCGACTGCTCCGCAACCTGAGTGCCCGTCTGATCGGTGAAGACACGATCCAAGTGCTGTACGACGAGATTGTGGCAGCCGCGATCGCACTCACCCGCGCTGATGCAGGCACGGTTCAGATTGTGGACGATGCCACGCAAGACATCCTACTGCTGGCAGCACAGGGCTTTGACCGCACCATTACCGATGGTTGCTATCGAATCGATCGCAGTTTCAATACATCCTGTGGCGTTGCTCTAGCGACAGGAACTCGCGCGATCGTTGATTTTGATCGTCCTGAGTGCGATGACCCGCATGGCTCTTTGCGGCTGCTTGCTGATGCAGGCTTTTGTTGCGCCCAGTCCACACCGCTGATCTCCCGGTCTGGCAGAATGATCGGCATGGTTTCAACCCACTGGCGCAGACACCACCGACCGAGCGATCGCGAACTGCGGTTTCTTGATCTCCTGGCGCGGCAGGCGGCTGATCTCATTGAGCAGCGACAGACCGAAGCCCAACGCCAACGGAGTTTAGAACGCGACCGGGCGGCGCGGGAGGAAGCAGAACGAGCAAACCGGATCAAAGACGAATTCCTAGCTGTTCTGTCCCATGAACTGAGATCGCCGCTGAATCCGATTCTCGGCTGGTCAAGACTCTTGCAACAAGGCAGATTGGATGCCAGCAAAACGGCTGAGGCGATCAATACGATCGAGCGCAATGCCAAATTGCAATCTCAACTGATCGAAGACTTACTTGATATCTCGCGCATTATGCAAGGCAAACTGTCTTTGACGGTTACGCCAGTCAATCTATCCCTTGTCATTTCTGCGGCGATCGAAACGGTGCGCTTGGCAGCAGAAGCAAAACAGATTCAAATTACACTAGAGCTTGATCCAGCCGTTTCTTCGATTTCTGGTGATGCGGCTCGATTACAGCAAGTCGTGTGGAACTTACTCACGAATGCCGTCAAGTTCACACCGAATGGTGGACAAGTGACCGTTGAACTGCGGCAACTCAATCAAGTGGCGGAAATTCGAGTGATGGATACAGGGAAAGGCATCAATCCAGACTTCTTGCCGTATGTGTTTGAATATTTCAGACAGGAAGATGGCTCAACCACGCGCAAATTTGGCGGATTGGGATTAGGACTCGCGATCGCGAAGCAAATTGTCGAAATGCACGGCGGAACAGTGCTGGTAGAGAGCCAGGGGGAAGGGCAAGGCGCAACCTTTATTGTGCAATTGCCAACCATGCAGCAGACCACATCAATTCTGTCTCGGTCAACTCAGAATCAAATCGACGGAGAAGTCCTTTTAGCCGGGATTCAAATTCTGTTGGTGGACGATGAACCAGATAGCCTTGAGTTTCAAGCTTTTCTATTGGAACAATACGGGGCAAGGGTGAAAGCTGTTGCGTCTGGCATTGAAGCATTACAAGTGTTAGAACAGTTTGTTCCCGATGTGCTAATCAGTGACATTGGCATGGCTGAAATGGATGGCTATATGCTGCTTCAACAGATTCGTAATCAGGAAGCTTCGCGACGCGACTCGCACCCACTCAATTCAGGCGAAACGATTCCAGCGGGAGCTTCGCTGTTAAAGGCGATCGCGCTAACTGCCTATGCCGCAGAAGCTGATCATCAGCGGGTGCTGCAAGTTGGATTTCAAACTCACCTGACTAAACCTGTAGAGCCAGAGCAGTTAGTAAAGACGATTGCAAGCTTACTGAAACGTAACTAACTCTCTACTGTAAATTCCGGCAACTATGAACTCTTACGCATTTTTGGTATTGCGAATCGAGGAACTATTTTCTGGTATTTCTCAAACCCTAATCCCATCATCGTTTCTAGCGATTCTCATTATTGTGTTGATTAAGACTCCCAGGCTTTATGTTCATTAAAGCTTGGTTAATCTGAAGAAATCATACGATCAGTAGAGCAGGCTCAACGCAATAATCGCCCCATCTAGCGATGACTTAAAGAAAATCTCAACCCTTCCTCTACCCTGTGATGGATTCGTCAATCATTCGGCACGACTTAATCTAGCCACAGCATTCGCAATAAGTACTCCACCATGCAGAGTCCAAACTTTTGCTTTATTTGCTCTGATTCACTGTTGCTTCACATTCGTAGCCGTGAAAAGTATTGGTACTGTAGTCGCTGTCGTGAATATTTCTCGGCATCGTTTCAGCAACAGGTTTATGCAATGAATTGTTCTCGCCTACAGACTGTAGAACCGCTTCAGCCTTACTTGGCAAAACAGCGAGCAATCCCCGAAGTTTTAGCAGGTTAGAGAGGAGCAACGCTTAGTGATCGAGCAATTGAACAACGACAGTGAGTAGCTCGATCGGATTCGCAGCTTTCGTAATATACGCTTGAAAGCCCGCCTGAAGTGCCGTGGGCGCAATGCCCGACCAAGTGACGGATACTGGGATTGGGATTAGTTCAGAGTTCTTACCCTTTGTGTTTGAGCGATTCCGGCAAGCGGAGGGTGGCATCACGCGACAATTTGGTGGGTTAGGATTGGGACTTGCGGATACGCTTCGCGTGAGCCGAAGGCAACGCACGTCAGATTGTAGAATTGCATGGCGGTGCGATCGCAGCAGAAAGTCCGGGCGAAGAACAAGGCGCAGCCTTTACGGTGCTGCTACCGCTAACACTGCTAACCGAGCAATCGACTCTCGATGAAGATTGTTGTGAAGCAACGAGCGATTTAGTCGGCATTCGAGTGTTAGTGGTTGATGATGAAGAAGACAATCTGGAGCTAATTGCGTTCATGCTGCAATATGCTGGAGCAATTGTGGCAGAAACAACATCGGCAACTAAAGCGCTCCAGCTTTCATCAGAATTTGAGCCGAACATCTTAGTGAGTGACATTGGAATGCCTGAAATGGATGGCTACTGTTTAATGCAGTCCATCCGAGCGTCTAGTTGGAATCAAGGCAGAGGATTACCAGCGATCGCTTTAACCGCGTTTGCTGGGGAGTCTGATCAACAGAAAGCCCTCGGTGCTGGCTTTCAGCGGCATCTTGCCAAGCCGATCGAGCCAGAGCAACTCATTGAGGCAATCAAACAGCTTTATCCAAATCAGCACGATTCGCTTGGATAAGCTCCGAAGAGTCATTGATTTGCTAGTAACTCGCATTCTATGGATTACGACCACCTACATCATTAATTGTGATCGCTCTATCGAATAGGATAGAAGACTAGCGATCCACAACAGCAACAATGTCTCTTAAATCAATTACTGAGCCGTTGTTTTAAGCAATACTTTAGCCTGGAGATTTATGCACCGAAATCTAGTTTGAATCTGTTCATATTCTCTGTCAATCGATTGCTTAGATACTAGCTCAACTCTATAGCTATCTTATTGTCTGCTGCAAGTTGGTAATCGCTCTCTACATAAAATCATCCTTTGGATTGATGCTCAGTCGTTGAGTCGATTAACTCTTAAATTATCGCGCTATGTACGGTAATGAACAGACGAAATTCTACTAACTTGTGTATGATCTTTTGGCAGTTTTCATAACAATAAATATGATTTGGTGAGAAAAGGTGTTAGAAACCGAAATGTGTTCTACGTTTGTTGGTCTACGGATTCTAGTAGTCGATGATGATGAAGACTCCAGGCGACTGTTGGAAAACGCATTAGATTTTGAGGGAGCAGTAGTCGCGACAGCGGCTTCTGTGCAAGAAGCACTTGAGAAAATTCACCAGGAACCTCCCCAGGTCATCATCAGCGATATTAAAATGCCAGTTCAGGATGGCTATACTCTGATACATGAACTGCAAAGTTGCGCTGTGAATGAGGATATGATTCCTGTGATTGCCGTCACTGCTTATGTGGGGCTAGAAGATCGAGCCAAAGTGCTATCCGCAGGCTTTCAAGCGTATCTTACAAAACCCCTTGATCTCGACCAACTGTACATTGCTATTGGAAGGTTGAGACTACAGTTTTATCAGCAGAGCTAGCTATGCCATAGAAGTGATTTGCGAACGAAACAGTATTACCTTTCTCAGTGTTTAATTCTGTCCAACGAAGCGGAGAAGATCTTACCTCGGATAGATGTGTCTAAAACGGGTGAAACTGCATGAAAAGAATGTGATCTCTGACGCAATAGACAAACTAGACAGGTACGATCAATACGTTAAGCTGTGAACTGTGAACAGCATCAATTGACGATCCCGATGCAGCACTCGCGACAAGTTGAGTTCTTCACAACCCAAGGTTATGCACTAGGATTTCCCACTTGTCGTACTGAATTTGCTCCAGTGAGACTCACTTATGCTCGATTTCAATGATCTAACTTGTGTGGAAGCGTCGCAGGCTGCGCTGCCAGATTCAGCAGAATTTGGTATGGTGCTTCAGTTGGCTGACGGCACGATCGCTGCTTGCAACGCGACTGCCAGAAAACTGCTGCGACTGGACACTGAGCAGGGTCAAGGTTGGGCATCGATCAATTCTCTGTGGCAAGCGATTCGCGCAGATGGAACTGATTTTCCAGGAGAAACACATCCAGCAATGGTCGCGCTCTCATCCGGGAAGCAACAGCGTCAAGTCGTTATGGGACTTTACCAACCGAGCGGAACTCTGATTTGGTTAGAGGTGGATGCTCAACCCCTCTTTCAAACCGCTGATTCGATGCCTTATGCGGTGGTTTCAACCTTCAAGCAGATTCCTGCTCCGTTGCCTCCTGAGTTGGTTTCAGTACTCAGTTCACCCGCCGCTCCCGTTCCCGCGTCTTCTCCGCCCGTGATCGCGCTGTATGAAGCAATGGCGCTGTTTAATTTGTCGATCGACTTATTAGGAACGGCTCGGCTAGATGGCTGCTTCCAAACTCTCAATCCTGCATTCCAGCGCATTCTGGGTTACGCGATCGGAGAACTCGCGGCTCAACCATTGCTCAATTTTGTTCACCCGGACGATCAAGCGGCAACGATCGCTGAACTCGAAAAGCTTAATCAGGGAGCGACAACGCTCTCGTTTACGAATCGATGTCGCACTAAAAGCGGCGAGTACAAATGGCTCGAATGGACGGCTGTGCCTGTAGTCGATCGAGGAATCATGTACCTCACGGCGCGAGATGTCACTGAGCATCGAATCCAGGAGACTGCCCTGCGCGAAGCCGAAGAGCGCTGGCAACTGACGATTCGCGGCAGTAATGATGGAGTTTGGGATTGGAATGCCCGCACCAATGAAGTCCTCTTTTCATCGCGTTGGAAAGCGATGTTGGGCTACGAAGACCACGAGATCGAAAATCGATTCGAGGAGTGGTCGAACCTAGTCCATCCAGAAGATTTACCGGGTGCGATGCAAGCGATTCAGGACCACTTCGATCGCAAAACCGCGTTTTACGAGAGTGAGCATCGTCTGCGCTGCAAAGATGGCTCCTACAAATGGATTCTTTCACGCGGCAAAGCGCTGTGGGATGAAGCGGGAAATGCCGTGCGAATGGTCGGGATGCACACGGATGTCACCGATCGTAAAACCCTCGAAGCCGCACTGCAAAGCGCCAATGACACGCTAGAACAGCGAGTCGCCGAGCGAACCGCCGAACTCGAACAAGCCTACCAGGATCTTGCCGAAAGTGAAATCACAGCGCAACGGCGACTCGCAGAAATTGAAGCGATCTACGCCACCGCTCCGATCGGTCTGTGCTTTGTGGATCGAGAGCTACGGTTTGTGCGAATGAACGAGCATCTAGCACAAATCAACGGATTTCCGGTCGAAGCTCATCTCGGACGCACCCTCCGGGAGATTTTGCCAGAACAAGCAGACGAACTTGAATCGCTCTATCGCCAGGTGCTAGAAACGAGAATCCCGCTGGAGAATTTAGAGATTCATGGAACGAATGCGGCTCAACCGGGGGTCGAGCGGGACTGGCGATTAAGTCTTTATCCGCTCCAGGACAGCGCGGGACAGGTTTTGGGCATCAATGTGATGGTGCAGGAGGTGTCTGACCTAAAGCGAACAGAAGCCACACTGCGAGAAAGTCAAGCGCAACTTCAGCAACAACTGGCAGAAATTGAAGCGATTTATCAATCCGCTCCGATCGGTCTCAATGTGCTGGATACTGACTTGCGGTTTGTGCGGATCAATCAGCGGCTTGCTGAAATCAATGGGCACTCCGTTGAAGATCACATTGGGCGAACTGTTCGGGAAGTGCTGCCAGATCTAGCAGATGCCGCTGAACAACTGTTGCGACCGATTCTAGAAACTGGAGAGCCGTTGCTCAACGTTGAAATTCACGGTGAAACACCAGCCCAACCGGGTGTCGAACGCATTTGGCTCGAACACTTTTTACCGCTGAAACGGGGAAATCGCGTGGTCGGTATCAGTACCGTTTGCGAAGAAATCACCGATCGTCGAAAATCGGAACTGGCTCTAAGAGAAGCGCACATCCAACTCGAATCGGCTTTGGTTGCCGGATCAGTGTATACGTGGCGCTGGAATATTCCTGACAATCGCGTAACCACCGATCGCTACTTCGCTCGAATGTTTGGTGTCGATCCGGATGCGGCGGCGGCTGGTTTAGCGATCGAGCATTTTCTCGATGCCATGCACCCCGACGATCGTCCGCGTGTGACCGCTGCGATTGAGCAGGCGATTGCAACAGGCGAGGAGTATACGGCAGAATACCGCGTCCGGGATGTCGAAAGACAAGAGCGATGGGTAATTGCACGGGGACGGGCGGAATACGACGCGAATGGACGGGCGATCGCGTTTCCGGGTGCGCTCGTTGACATTACGGCTCGTAAGCAAACCGAAGCCGCGCTAAGGGCGAGCGAAGAACACAGCCGCACAATCCTTGAAAGTATTAATGATGGCTTCGTTGCCCTCGACGAAAACTGGCGCTTTACCCATGTCAATCAAGCAGCCGAACAACTCCTCAGCCGCACCTCTGAGGATTTAATCGGCAAAAACATTTGGGAAGAATACCCGATGGACGGCACCGAGTTTGAGCGCATCTATCGTGAAACCATGCGCGATCGCACCGTGGGAACCGCCACGGCATTTTACCCGAATCACGATCGCTGGTACGAAGCGCGATCATATCCCGCCTCACTCGGCATCACCATCTACTTCAAAGACATCACCGAGCAAGTGCGCTCAGAAGAAGCGTTGCGGCAAAGCGAAGCCTTCAAAAATCGCTTGTTAGAGAGCAGTCCCGACTGCATCAAGCTCTTAGACCTGGACGGCAGACTGCTTTACATGAACGCGGGTGGGTTGTGTGCGATGGAAGTCGAGGACTTCACGCGCTACTGCAACGTCGAATGGGCGAGCTTTTGGGGAGAGAGTCGCTTAGAAGCAGAACGCGCCCTAGAAACGGCAAAAGCAGGCGAAATGTGTATGTTTCGCGGCTACTGCCCGACCGCAAAAGTCACCCCGAAATGGTGGGAAGTGATCGTCACGCCCATTTCTGATGCGGCGGGACAAGTCGAACAAATCTTAGCAATTTCGCGAGACATTACTGAACGCAGACAAGCCGAAGCCGACTTACAGCAACTTGCTGCCAGTTTGCACGGTAGTACCGATCGACTGACCACTGCGATCGAAGCCGCACAATTCGGCACTTGGGAAGTCGATTTAACCGTGCAGCCGTATGTTGCTTATCCGCGATCGCTGCGCCACGATCAAATCTACGGCTACGGATCGCTGCATCCCAATTGGGACTACGACACTTTTATCTCACATATTCACCCGGACGATCGCGCCCTGATTGCCGAAAAGTTCCAGCAAACCGTCACCACAGGCGAAGACTGGACAGTTGAATGTCGGATCATCCGAGCGGATCAGAGCCAAGGCTGGATTTGGCTTCGAGGTAGTGTTTCCGAAGATGAAACTGGACAAAGAAAGCGACTGATTGGATTAATTTCAGACATCAGTGAGCGCAAAGCAACGGAAGCAGCACTTCAACAAAGCGAAGATCGCTATCGGATGGCAATCGCTTCAGCAAAGCTCGGCACTTGGGATTGGAATCTGATCACCAACGAGTTGAAATGGGACGCGGAGTGCAAAGCGATGTTTGGGTTGCCACCAGAGGCAGGCAGTAGTATTGAACTCTTTTTCGCCGGGTTGCACCCAGAGGATCGCGATCGCTTGAGCGACATTGTTCAAACGGCACTCGATCCACAGAGCGGCGGAATGTACGATACTGAATACCGCACGATCGGGATCGAGGATGGCATTGAACGGTGGATTGCCGCGAAAGGACAAGCGTACTTTAGCTCCACAGGTCAGCCGACTCGCTTTATTGGCACCGTGTTAGATATTACCGAAGCGAAGCAGCGCGAAGCGGAACGTCAACGCGCTCAGGCGCAACTGCGCGATCGCCAAGAACGCTTAGAAGCAGCTCTATTTGCTTCAGAAACCGGAACCTTCCGCTGGAATATTCACACCAACGAACTTGATTGGGATGAGAACCTCGATCGCTTATTTGGACTGCCACCCGGACAAACCGCACGAAGCTTAGAGGCATTTATCCAAATGGTGCATCCCGACGATCGTCAGGGCGTAGTTGATTGCTGTGCCCGATGTGCCTCGGAAGGGACGGACTTTGACATGGATTTTCGCGTTGTCTATCCAGATGGCAGTATTCACTGGCTCTCGGATAAAGGCAAAGCAGTTTTAGATGAACATGGCAACCCTGCTTATATGAGTGGGGCTTGTGTCGATATTACCGATCGTAAACAAGCTGAACTTCGTCTAGAACTGGCACAACAAGTTAGTAACGCAGGCTTCTTTGATTGGCAAATTAAGGAAGGAACTGCGTTTGTCACCGGTCTGCTGCGCCAGATTGCACCTGTCAACCCCGAAACCGGACAAGTTAGCTTTGCAGACTGGGAGGCGATCGTGCATCCCGAAGATACGGTGCGAGTTCAATCCATCATCGAGTCTGTTTTTGCCGCTCACCAAAAGCGATTTGCCTACGATTTCCGCGTCCGTACTCCAGACGGTGATGTTTGGCTGGCTGCTCAGGCTGAGGTGGAATATAACTCAATCGGACAGCCAGAGCGAATCATTGGCATCAATTACGACATCACTGATCGCAAACAAGCCGAGGCAGAACTACTTCAAAAGACTGCAATCATTAGTGCCGTGAGTGAATCAACGCCCACGCTGATCTATGTCAAAGATCGAGCAGGCAAAATGCTGATGGCAAATGCGGCTGTCATTGAGGCGGTGGGATGTCCAGAATCAGAGGTGTTAGGACATACCTCGCTAGAGTTTCACCAACCGCGTGAAGCCGCAGAGCAGGTGATGGAAAACGATCGCGCTGTCATGGAATCCGGGCAAACACAGGTTATAGAAGAATCTCTCGCTTCGCCGACAGGTTGGCGAGTCTTTCAGTCTGTCAAATCCCCTTACCGCAACAACGCGGGAGAAGTCATCGGCTTGATTGGCGTTTCGACCGATATTACCGATCGCGTTCAACTTGAACGCGATCGTGAACAAGTTCTGCAACAAGCACAAGTGGCACGAGAAGCATCCGATCGAGCCAACCGCATCAAGGATGAGTTTCTCTCGGTGTTGTCTCATGAGTTACGCACACCGCTCAACCC
>JADEXW010000257.1 GCA_015206935.1 Pseudanabaenaceae cyanobacterium LEGE 13415
GAAATCAAACGTTAAAAGTTCTACCGGATGATTCGACTGATACCTATCTGACAATTCTCTAAGCTGGCATAGCTCCCAGAAAATACTGAGATCAGATGTGAGAGGCTAGGAAAATATCGTGTTTTCCCGCTTCTCGCATTGGTCATGTTGGCTGAAGTTCTCTTTGTTCTGGGGCTTGGAGTTTTAGCGATCGCATATCCTTTTCGCCATTCTGCACTCGGAATTTGGGCGATCGTTCTTATCGGACTGAGCTATTGGAGCGGATGGAATCAGACTTTAATTGAACGAGATTTATCCATCCTCGATTCGGTTTCGCTACAAATGCCGATCGTGGCTGGAATTCTCTTTCTTCCGTTAGCTTATCGATGTCGATCGCGAAAATTGTTTGTCCTAAGCGCGATCGCAGTTTGTTCATCGCTCTTAAGTAATTTAGGTGCAATTCTGACCAAAGGAAGTGTTTTACCGTCTCTGTTGCTAATGCTTCCAGCGGCGTTACTTTGGTCTTATGACGATACGATCTGGACATTTGGACAACAGCGGAAATTATTCCAATCGATCGCGCGTCGGTTAGCAGTCTTGTACTTAGGCGGACTGTTCTATTGGTTCTCGTTTTACGGCGCTTGGATCAGTTCTGGATGGTATAGCCGAGTGTTGGAATGGAGATCGCTGCCAAGTGTCGGAATTTTAGCGGCAATTGCGATCGCGCAATGGGTCTATTTATCGATTCAGGCGCGGGAATGGAAAAGCGCAATGATTGGCACGACTATTTTGGTGAGTTCGATCGTGCATTTTTGGCATCTGCGCGTTGAGGCGATTCCGGTTTTTGCAGCGATCGTATTCAACGCAATGTTGGGAGTGTTAGCGATCGTAGCTGTGCGGAATAGTTTGAAAACGGTAGAACGGCGGGCGTTTTGGTTTGGGGTGATTGCTCTAAGTGTGCAGCTTTTGAGCCGATTGATGGAATATGAGCTGAGTTTCAGCCTGCAATTATTGATTGTTAGCAGTTTGGCAGGAAGCGCGATCGCAGCGGGTCTCTGGTTTGAATTTCGCGATCGCGCTCCAATCTCTAGCCCACCGGAATTGCCGCATTAACCAGCGAGGTCAAAATTCCCGTTTGTTCCTGTCCACTGGTCGAAAGATCGCTGTAACACAAGAACAATCGCGCTTCGGTGCGTCCCAACAAATCGAGCAGAATTCGTCTTAGTCGCTGTTCGTTCATTCGCTGCGTATCTTCCACATCCCAAACCTGCCCCGACCAATCTTGCAGAAATAACGGAGCCGCAAACAGCGAATCGACCCCGCTCAACCAGCGTGACGAACCCGCATCGAGCCAGAATTGCCAGCGATGCGATCGACGAACCGATCGATATTGAAACACCGTCGCCAATGTGACCGAATTCGGCTGAACTAATCGCACCGGAAACGGATTCGCAGTCACAGTTCCACTTCTGAGCAAGTGAATAAAATTCCGTACTGTTAACGATTGAGGCGCATCGCTCAAATCACTGCGGCGAAGTCGATCGTCTACTTCCCAGTAATGTTGAGCGGTTTCCATTAATTCCCGCAGTCCTGCCAGTTGATCAAATGGAAGATGACTGCCACCCAGAAAGAATTTTTGAATCGCCCGATCGAGCATCACAACGGGACTAGAAATCATGCGCGTTTCTAACTGCGATCGCTGTAATTCAATCCATCTCACCAAATTCTCATACGCTTCTGAAGCTTGATAGCCCAATCGATCCCAGCGGGGAAATGTATTCGCTGGAAGTAACCGAGGTTGCTCTGGATGTGGCTCAAAACAGTGATCGGCAAGTAATCCTGCTCGAACGGGATCGATCGCATAACTCACAGGCGATTCCGATTTTTGACTGAGAATCACGAGCATTTCCGCAATCGTATCTCGATTGGTCGATCGACCATTACCGGGATAAATCAGCGTTAGAAGTGTGAGCAGCGATCGCACGATCGGACTACTCGCAAGTGGTCGCTGATCGTTCAAAAACTCGACGGGAATATCCTGGCGCATGAGAATTTCCCGAAACGCATATCGAGAAATCGGATCGATCCCAGGACCAATCAAGGCAATGTCACGTGGTTCAACGGCTCCAGACTGTACGCCTTTGATAATGATTTCTGCGGTTTGGCGGATCAATTGCGCCTGAGTTGTGGTCTGAATCGTTTGAATCGAATCGGGCAAACTGGCAAAGAAAACAGGATCAGTCACCAAATCTAAGATCGATTCTCCGAGTTCGTTCATTAAACAAGAATTTGTGCGATCGCTTAATTCAATCACTGAACATCGATCGCTTAACTCTGCCAGACACACCGGATCGGCTCCCAATCCCAATCGCACCGCGCCATCTGGATTAAACGTGAATGCACAGGGAATTTGTCGATCGATCAAAAATTCAAACAGTTGACGCACAACGGCAGGATACTCATCCACATCATCTGCGATCACTGCTGGATATCGCTCAATCAAATGTTGTTGATACGTTGGATCATGCAAAAGATAACGCCCGTACAAATCGGTGATCAAACTGTACGTTAACAATCCACGTCGCAAACACCACGATCGCCAACGCTGCATCATTTCCCCGATCGTCTCAGGCGACAAAGGCAGTTCAGAGAAGCCTTCCTCGAATTTGGGCAATCCCTGATTTAGCATTGCAGGAATTTCTTCAACTGCAACACCGCTCAACGCTCCAAGCTGCATTAAATCCAGCACTCGGCGGACTAATCGCGCTTCGGGAATGCCCGATTCTGCAATCGCGCTATCCAACTCAACTCGCCATAATTTCGTCGCTAATTCCTGCTCATTCTCAGGGCGCAATCTCACCGGAAACTGAGCTTTCAGATCCAAATGTTGAACTAAGAGCGACCAGAACAGTGTGACTTCATCTTCAAAAAATCCCAGCGGTGTCGTGGCACGAAACGGGAATTTTCCTTGCGTGGCATCGGTTAATCGATCGCTTAATTCCAGCCGATTATCCCCGATCGCTGCCAGCACCAAAATTCCAGATTTTTTCACTCGAAGCCACTCACACGCCTGAGCAATCAAACGCGCTGTTTTGCCCGTTCTCGACGCGCCTTGAATCCAGACTGATCGAAATGTTTGCATTTGCACGAAATCCCCTTGATCGGATTTGCTAGGATACGATCCGCTTCCTTAAGATGCCTCCTCTATCCTAGACCTTCTGAAAAAAGCAGCTTTACAATAGAGCGATCGACCAATCTGCCTTCTTCTTCCGTTACTCTGTAACATTAGACACCCTTTTCAACTCCGACTTTGCAGCCGTTCTAAGCTATGAACAACACTTCGCTACTGTCTCAACTGAGAGCTTATGTACGTCAGGCGGAGCAATGGTACCTCGAAACCCCCGATCGTGCCCTTGACCAAGCCTACGATGCCGCTCTGAAAATTAAAGCGATCGAGAATGAGCATTTTGGGGGCAAAAAAATCGCTCCGCATTCGACTCAACTTCGAGGCAGCGCTTACGAGTATTTCGCCGCTGATTTGCAAAAATATCTCCGAATTATTCGGATGCGGTTAACGGAGTTTCGTCAAAGTCGAGCAGCCTTATCAATCACGAATCCGAATAAAAAAGCTCAAGAAATTCGGACGATCGAAACGACTGAAGTTGGCTCAACTCGATTTGTTCCAACGGTTCGAGATAAGCCAGCGATTACGTTAGAAAAACTACGATTTATTGATGAAATTCTCGCGCGATATGCGGAAGAACAATTAACATTAGAAGCCGTTTCAACTTCATTACTAAATGCTGAGACAAATGGCGGTCTTGAGAAAAAAGATACGAATCGAAGTTTAACAATTCCTGAAACTGAAAAAGTTCCAACCACAGCAGCGAATACTTCTGAAGATTTTGAAAGTATCTCTGATAAAACAGGGCTACTTCCGCGATCGATTCTCACTACTTTAAGTCGTTTAAGACGCGATCTTGATCCCAAGTCAGAAGCCGAAGTTGTTCAAAGCTACCGTCTTTCTAAAGTAAAAACGCTATTAGCGGTTCGCTTTGTACTGATCTTAATTCTCATTCCATTATTAGTTCAGCAAGTCAGCCGAAATTTCGTTCTAATGGATGCGTTACCTCTGGGCGGTTGGATTTCAAATCAGTTCAGAATTGAAAACCCCGATCGCATTTTCTTAAATGGCGAAATGGCAGAAGAAGCGCTGCGAGAACTTCAAGGCTACGAGGAACGGTTAAAGTTTGAAAATCTCATCAAAGAGACGTTAGAAAGAAATATCTTAACCGCCGAAGAAGTTGAGACGAGAGCAAAAGAACGAACAGAACAAGTTGAAGTTTTAGTGCGTCAGAAAGCAACCGAAGTTGCAGAAACATTCTCAAATCAAAGTGCAAATGCAATTAAGAATTGGATCGCAGATATCTTAGGTACGATCGCTTTTGCACTCGTTCTGCTTAATGGCAAACGTGAGATTGAAATTCTCAAGTCTTTCCTAGATGAAACCGTTTACGGTCTCAGTGATAGTGCCAAAGCATTCATCATTATTCTATTCACCGATGTCTTCGTTGGATTCCACTCACCTCATGGTTGGGAAGTCATTTTAGAAGGGATTTCTAAGCATTTTGGTTTGCCCGCAAATCGCGATTTTATCTTCCTATTTATTGCAACTTTCCCAGTAATTCTCGACACAATTTTCAAGTATTGGATCTTCCGTTACTTGAATCGTGTTTCACCTTCTGCGGTGGCAACTTATCGAGAAATGAACGAATAACGTTCAACCTGTTGAGTAAATTCCAACACCATTGATGTGAATTTCTCTGGATACCAAAGCCCCCATTCGTGAAATCCTTCAGACACGATCGATAATCGCGAATTGGGGAGCAAGGTCGCCATTTCATTCGCGATCGATAACGGTTCAGTTAAGTCTTTATCCGACCACAATAACAATGCTGGAGCCTGAATCGTTGGTAATAAATGCCTCAAATCTCCATACAACGAAAGCAACAATGCCTGAAGCAAATTCGCAGTATTAAATAAGAGATTGTGGGTAAATACTTTTGGAATTGTAGTGAGTTTCAATTCTGGTTTCGGTAAAGCCAATTGTGCCGTCATCTCGATCGCGCGTTTTGTAATAATTTCGGGAACCGGAGCGGTGGGGATTCCAGTACTTCCAAGCAGCGCTAAACTCTTCACTCGTTCCGGAAACAAAGCTGCGATCGTTAACGAAATTCCACCACCAAAGGAGTGCCCCACGAGATGCACTTGTTCTAAATTCAGGGCATCTAAAAATTCGATTAAAACCGCTGCATAAGTTTTGTAATCGGGAATTAATTTGTCATACGTCGATCGAGCAAAACTCGGTAAATCTGGCGCATAAACCGGATGGACTTTTCCCAGTTGTTCAATCACTTCTCCATACGGTTCAGCCGAAATTCCCCAGCCATGAAGAAACAAAATGGGCAGCGATCGACATCCCTGCCCAGCCTGTTGATAATGCAGATTGCACTCGCTTAATTGAACTGTGCTATCGATCATTGTCTTTCACCTTGTGCAGAAGATTTTCTGAATTTACCAAGGTAACAAAACTCGATCGAACTATCTTGAGAATTAGATTTAACTCGCCAAATATTCACCCATATCGCCTTTACGTTTCCGTAATTTTGTCAGGGCTTCGCGTTCGATTTGTCTCACTCGTTCCCGACTGATGTTTAAGCGATCGCCAATTTTCGCTAACGTCAACGCTTTTCCATCATCTAAACCAAATCGCAGAATCAGAACTTCTCGCTGCTGCTGCGTCAAATCCGCCATTAACGCATCCAAATCTAACTTCAATGAAGTCTGAGTCGTAAACTCTTCTGGTGACAGTCCTGGATCTTCGAGCAGTTCGCCTAATTCGGTATCTTGGTTATCACCGACCCGCAAATCTAACGAGAGTGGCACTCGTGCGCGTTCGAGATATTCCCGCACTTGAGCAACAGGCAAATCTAATTCGATCGCTAATTCAGAAAGCGTTGCCGCCCGTCCTAATTGCTGAGATAAACTGCGCTGTGCTTTCTTAATTTTGTTCAGCTTTTCAGTGATGTGAATCGGGAGGCGAATCGTCCGACCTTTTTCCGCGATCGCTCTCGTAATCGCTTGCCGAATCCACCAATAGGCATAAGTCGAGAATCGATAGCCTTTTGTGGGGTCAAACTTTTCGACTCCGCGCTGCATCCCGATCGTGCCTTCTTGGATCAAGTCCATCAATTCGACGTTTCGCTTCGTATATTTTTTTGCAACAGACACGACGAGACGCAAATTCGCTTCGACCATACGCCGTTTCGCTAGTTCGCCTTCCGCCAAAATTTGTCGCAACTCGGTTTCAGAAAGATCCGCCGCCTCCGCCCAGGTTGCATCGTCTGGAACCTTTCCAAGTTTGTTGATCAAAGCGGCTTTGACAGAATTTGCGATCGCAAGTCGCTGAACCTGTTTGCCGTACACCACTTCTTGTTCGTGCGTCAGGAGCGGCACACGACCAATTTCACGGAGGTAAGCCCGAACGGAGTCTGTAGGAGTTTGAGCAGTTTTCATAGGAACGTTAGTCGGTGTGAGAGAACGAGATTCAGTGGAAGCCAGAGTGACAGTGAGAAAAAATTGATGAAGAGAATCAGGAGAACGTCGATCGCTCTCAGAAATCAGGCAGTTGCAACTTGACTTATTTACTTACTGAACGACTGAGAGGTGCTGCTTCTAACATTCTCTTTTCTCGCAGCGCTGAACGATCGTATTAAGGATTATCTACTATTTAGTTAACCTTTGTAAAGATTCTGAGTAAAAGTTAACGACAGTTGAGGGGTAAATCTGGTTTTCTAAGAATCAATTCCCAAGATAGAGAATAGGCTATCAAAACTGATTTTTTCTGTTGTTTTCTGTGAGACAGAATAGCAGGTTTCAGCAAATTTCTACTCGGTTGATGACAATCAGCACATTTATGAGAGTAGCTTTACAAAACTTTAGAAAATCGGAGTATAGAACTCGCATGATGTGAAGATAAATTTAATGCCAGTAATGCTGTAAATCGTTTCCTAGAAATACAGGTTTGCTTCTAAGTCCGTCATCTATCAAGTGGTAGAAGCTTGAAAGGAAGGTGTGCTTGTCATGCTGGATTGTTTTGCGATCGCGCTGGATTTTGATCCTCTTGAGTTAAGAACTACTGGAGTTAGACAAGTTCTTTTCGCTTCGTTATTGGTCGATCGTGCCCCCTAAATCCCTTACAGGTGTAGGTTTGTGTTGAAACTGTGAGCAAGGACTCTTTCAGTTGGATAATTTAGAGACAAGAGAATCTGGAGGGG
>JADEXW010000959.1 GCA_015206935.1 Pseudanabaenaceae cyanobacterium LEGE 13415
CTGATGAAGTCGCAAGGTCGCATCTTGGACGAAACCAGAAAGCTATCTCGGATAGGCTTGTCCGATGGAGGCGCTCAATCGAGCAGGTTTTGTCCAGTGAGCAGGGGCGCATTCAGCAGCAAGTTGAAGTGGACCTGAAGGAGTTTTACAAGGTCGCTGCACCGCTTCTTGAAGACGTTGAGCTCGGTCGCACAACGTTGTCAGCAGCTTTAGCTGAGATGGATAATCTGCGCGACGGGTTAACTACGCGATTTGCTGATACGTACGAGCCCTATCTGAGAGCGGTTGAGCAACTTGCTGCTGGAATTGATTTGGATAGTGCGCTTACCTATGCTGACGCGCGACAAGAGACGCTAGAGACAAGGCTTGGTCGTATCCAGTCATTGGCGCAATTAGGTATTAGCGTTGAGATACTGACACACGAACTGCACACCCTGAATCAGCGTCTTGAAATGAGTCTTCGTGCGTTTCCAGAGACTGTTAAAGACAGCAAAGAGTTCAAAGAAGCTAATCAAGCACGTCAAGAGCTAGTTGAGCGGCTCCGTTTCTTGTCACAGATTCAGGTCTCAGAATCCGATATTAGACGTCGTATCACAGGGGCCGACATTCTAGCTTACATGAAGGCGTTCTTTGAGCGGACGCTCCTAAACAGGGGGGTTGCTCTTGAAGCTACGGACAGCTTCGAAAGAGCTGCATTCTATGAGTTTCCATCTAGAATTTTCCCGGTTTTCATCAATCTCGTGAACAACTCAATCTACTGGTTAGCAGATCAGCCCGATAAACAGATTCTGTTTAGTACTGGGGACGGCTCACTAATAATCAGTGATACTGGGCCGGGCATCGACCCAGAGGATATTGATAGTCTATTTGAGTTGTTCTTCACGCGCCGCGTTAGAGGTCGCGGCGTTGGTCTCTATCTCAGTCGCCAGACACTTGCGGCTGGTGGTCATACAATTGAATACGTGAAAGAGGGTCCCGCGAAGGTGCTGAGCGGAGCAAACTTTCTCATTAAGCTACGGGACGGTTTTGATGCCTGAGGTAAGTGCTGAGTATCTGCGTCGTGCGTTCATCGACCCAATTAGATTTGCGCTCTTGGTTGATGATGAGTTTCCTGTCTATTCAAAGCTTATAGACGAAGGATCTTCTCAAGCGTTTCGCCAAACGCCCGTAAAGGATTTATTCGAGTTCTGCCGAAGGCAGGGTTGGTTATGTGATGTCGAAAGCCGACCACAATCCGTAGTCGATTTCGAGGAGCACAAGCACCTCCATCAGTCCGACCTGTTGATTTTAGATTGGCAGCTCGCAGGAGAGAATTCGCCGGATGCAACCCAGGCATTGCGTGTGCTGCAACGGCTAGCAGCGTCGGACAACTTCAACCTCGCCATCGTTTACACCGGGGCTAATATCTTCGAGGTTGCTCGTGACATGGCTTATAGCCTTGGCGCTGGAGAGATC
>JADEXW010000960.1 GCA_015206935.1 Pseudanabaenaceae cyanobacterium LEGE 13415
GAGTAATATCCCTCTCAGTCCTGCCGCATTCGCCGCTTCGTAATCTTCCTGCAAACTATCGCCAATGTGCCACGCATTCTTCGGTTCACAGTGATGTTTTGATAGCGCAATTTCAAAAATTTTTGGGTCAGGTTTTGCCACTCCCGCCTCAGTCGAAATCGTCACCGAATCGAAATAACCTGCCAAATCCAAAACTCTCAAGACCCTGTACAATCGAGAATCAAAATTTGAGAGAACCCCTAACGGAATCTTCAGGCTTCTCAGTTTTTGTAAAGTTGGAAGCGTATCGGGGTAAATCATCCAAGGCTTTGCGGTTTCAAAATGCAGATAGAGATCCGAGAAAAAACTGGCAAAATCCTCAAATTGGTTCAACACTCCTGCTCGATCGAAGGTCTGTTGTGCGATCGTATTCCACCACTGCTGCTCAAGTTGTGGAATTTCTAACACATCAACGCCGGGAAACGTACAGGGAGGCGAGGCTTTGAAGGCTTCGTAAAAAGATCGATCGATCAAATCCGCATCGACTTTTACGCCATGATTTCGGGCAATTTCTTGATAGACTTGACCGACACTGCCTCGCACCCCAAACAATGTTCCAACGGCATCAAAAAAGACGACATGGGGACGCTTCATCACTTTAAAATTCCGAACTCAACAAGGAATATAGCAATCCTAAATCAGTCGTGAGATGCAAAATTGGTTGTACCCCCTAGCCCCCAAGTTTGGGGGAACAAAAATCTTAGCCCCCAGAATTGGGGGTTTGGGGGCGTTCCCGTATCTACAATTCAAAACGGATTGCTATAGAACACACATCGTTCATTATTCATTGTTTTGAGTTAACGCGGAAACGATCGGGCGAGTGATCCAGTTAAATCCCACTCGGAGTTGATGTCTCAAAGTCGGCATTCGATTCAAATACGCGAGGCGGCGAACGAGATGAGCAACGGTTCCATCGAGTTGAATGCCGAGTCCGGTCAGAGTGGCTTCATTGATGCCCAATGTCATCATTTCACCTAGATATTGATAGCGGAACGGCAACAACGGTCGATCGCTTAACGATGCCCAAATATTCCATCCGGTGTAGTCGGCTTGCTGGAATGCGGCTTGTGCAGTTGAGGGCACTTGTTGATTGTCCGCGTCTTTACAGTCGGCTAAATCTCCGATCGCGAAAATCTCCGGATGATCCACGACTTGCAACGTCGGAGTCACAATAATCTGACTGCGCTGGTTTTGTTTGAGCGGCAGGTTATTCACCACTTCATTGATTCGAGTGCCGATCGTCCAAAGAACGAGATCGACGGGAATCGTATCCACTACGCCTTTGTAGAGCAGCGAAATACTATCAGCCGTCATTTCTTCAACAGAAGTTTCTAAATCTGTCCAGATTCCACGGGCTTCTAGTGCTTTCGTCGCTGCTTCTCGGTTATGCGGAGAAGACATTCTAAGAATTTGAT
>JADEXW010000961.1 GCA_015206935.1 Pseudanabaenaceae cyanobacterium LEGE 13415
CAAAAGCACTGAATCTTGAGCGCACGATCGCAACTTTAGAGCAGCGATTAGCTCAAACGACTGATCCAATCAATCAGCGTCGTCTAGCTTATCGATTAGCAACAGTGTCACCCGGACATCAAATCGCGATCGAGACCTTACTTTCTCTATTGCTCAAACCCGTACCCACTTTACACAAGCGTATTATTGAAAATCTCAAAGATGTTCTTTTAGAAGAACAATTACCACTTGTAGTCAATCGATTAAAAGATGCTTCTGAGTCGATCGAGGTTTATAAATTGCTGTGGTATTGTTCAGAGCGTATGAACTATCCATTGTTCGATCGAACTTGGAATCAACCTTGAACCGCTGCAAAAATCACCTTTGCAAATTTGCTCCAAGTCGGTGAAAGTTGCAATTCTGCCGCACGTCGAGCGAATTGCAATAAATTCCGATGATCCACAAACCAAAATGGAGTTGGACGAATTCGGAAAGGTGCATAGAGAACTGATTTCTGAGGTCGATCGAGAAAGTAAGCATTATGCACAAACCCTTGACCCGACTGAATATCACTATGATTGTTACCCGGATACGCACCCCAAGCTAAATCCGGTAGCGCATAAATTACACCCGTCCAAACATTAATCCCGATCGCACCATAGTTCAAATGCTTGATTGCATCATCTACAGGCGTTTTCGTCAAAATCACACAGGAAAGATTCCCCCAAAGTTTCTCATTGCAGAAAGGAACTGCTCGATCGATAAATTCTTTTGCAGTGGTTGCTTCCAAACTAACTTCAGCTAGCACTCCACAAAATGCCTCAGTCTGAAGTGCATAGTTATCTTCCACATTTGGAATGAATGTCCAAGGAACAATCTCATCTGTTCGAGTTCCGAAGACCTCAGCTTGGGGATATCGATCGATAAATTCCTGATAGCGTTGCTGTGCGCCTGGATAGTACGCTTTACGGTTGGGAATCTTTGCAAATTCTTGGCGTAAAAGATCGAGAAAGCGATCGCGCAATTTCCAGCCTTTTGCAGTCACAATCACTTTCGCTGCGACACAGTTAAAACTTGCATTGTTAACAACCATGCTCGCAACATGACGCGCTTGAAACTTCAAATCTGATTCAGACCAGTTCCCCGGAACGATGAGAACAGGAGTAACGCAACCGAGTTCAGAGGTCATTGGTTTTTGTGATGTTTTCGCGATCGCATAGTAAGTATGATGCGATCCAGTCACATGAATCGAATCAATTTTCGGATGCTGACAAAGATAGCTTCCAACATCCGCACCACCATGAACAATTTGCAGAAATCCATCGGCGATCAATGGCTCAAAGGCTTGCTCTAAAAACTTTCCAACATATTCATTCACAGGGTTCATTTTTAATAAAACGACCTGATTTTCTGCAAATAACTTATGTAGTGCATCTAATGGAGCCGTAGAGCCAACATTTCCCGCTCCTAGGA
>JADEXW010000962.1 GCA_015206935.1 Pseudanabaenaceae cyanobacterium LEGE 13415
AGCGTATCGCAGAAGTAACGGAAAAGCGATCGAGCTTTCTGCGGCATTTGTGCCCTTGATTCGATTTGTGATTTTAATCGGATTTACAGCAACATTGTTTCTTGGTGGACTGAAAGCTGCAAATGGTGAACTTTCGGTTGGAACCTATGGTTTTATGGTATTCATTATTCAGCGATTGTTGTGGCCCTTTACAACCTTGGGACAAACATTGGATCAGTACCAACGAGCAATGGCATCGATTAATCGAGTGATGAACTTGTTAGATACGCCGATCGCAATTCCGACGGGAGATCGATCGCTGCCAACACATCAAGTCAAAGGCGAGGTAGACATTCAGAACATTACCTTTTCGTATGTCGATCGTACTCCTGCGCTGAAAGATCTTTCTCTGCACATTCCAGCCGGACAAACGATCGGGATTGTTGGGGCTACAGGTTCAGGAAAAAGTACCTTAGTCAAATTGCTACTGAGATTCTATGAGATTCAGCAAGGTCAAATTCTGATTGATGGGATTGATATTCGAGAATTGCGATTGCGTGATTTGCGGCGGTGTATGGGTTGGGTCAGTCAGGAAGTTTTCCTGTTTCATGGAACCGTTGCAGAGAACATTGCTTATGGCAGTTTTGATGCCAGTCGATCGGAGATTGTTCAAGCGGCAAAACTCGCAGAAGCTCATGAGTTTATTGAACAATTGCCGCAAGGATATGACACGATCGTCGGTGAACGCGGTCAGAAACTATCCGGTGGACAGCGACAACGATTGGCGATCGCAAGAGCAATTCTTAAAGACCCACCTATTTTGATTCTCGATGAAGCCACTTCTGCGGTCGATAACGAAACAGAAGCAGCCATTCAGCGATCGCTCTTAACGATTACTCAACATAGAACTACAATTGCGATCGCTCATCGGCTTTCAACCATCAGGCAAGCTCACTGTATTTATGTGATCGAATATGGTCGCATTGTTGAGCGAGGAACTCACGAAGAGCTACTTGAACTCAATGGATTGTATACAAGTTTGTGGCGGGTTCAATCGGGTATTCGGGGTTAATTTGGGCGGAGCTTCTCAATTTCGGATTTTAGTTTTGCTAAATCAACAAAGCGATCGCAAACATTGATCAAACTATCACTGGTCATGGTGGGTAAGCTCACGACTTCAGTTTGTACACCCCGATAGGAAACGTGATCCACTGCATAAGTTAAATCACCCGTTCCGCTCAAGAGGACGATCGTGTCACAGTGCTGCGACAAAGTGAGCATATCGACTGCCATTTCAATGTTCAAATCTGCTTTTCTCGAACCGTCTGGATGTTGGATCAAGTCTTTTGCAACCACTCGATATCCGTTGTGGCGCATCCAGAGGAGAAAGCGCTGTTGTTTTTCGTTGCTGCGATCGACTCCGGTGTAAAAGTAAGCCCGAATCAGCGATCGACCTTTGGTTAAACACTGC
>JADEXW010000963.1 GCA_015206935.1 Pseudanabaenaceae cyanobacterium LEGE 13415
GGGATTAATCTTAAGATGCTGGCTGAATTGGCGGTTCTCGATCCGGCTGGATTCGCGAATGTTGTTGAGAAAGCTGTTCAGGCGTAGATGAAACAGCGATTCGTCGCACTTTTACTGATGATGGGGACGCAATTGATTGTGTCCCCTTCTTTGTTTGCAGCAGATTTAAGAACGATCGCACAACGAAATAAGTTAATCGTGGCGGTCAAAGATAACGTTCGACCGCTGGGATTTCGAGATGCTAAGGGCAATCTTCAAGGTTTTGAAATCGAGATCGCGCAACGATTAGCGCAAGAATTATTTAGTCGATCGATTCCAATTGAGTTCCGACCTGTCAGCAATCGCGATCGACTTACGGTTGTAGCAGATGAGAAAGTCGATTTTGCGATCGCTCGTGTAACCGTGAATTCGTCTCGCGCCCGAATTGTGGCATTTAGTGAGCCGTATTACCTGGATGGAACGGGGATCATTAGTAAGAATTCTGCGATTCAGACCCAGCGAGATTTAGCAAATCAAACGATCGCAGTTTTGAATAACTCTAGTACGATCGCAGCCCTGCGCTTTCAATTTCCCCAAGTCAAACTTGTTGGCGTTGATTCTTATCAAGCTGGAAAGCAATTAATCGAGTCCGGTCAAGCCGTTGGATTTGCCGCAGATGTGAGCGTTTTAGGAGGTTGGGCGCAAGAATTTCCTGAGTATCGAATTTTGCCATTTCGGATTGCAGCGGAACCGTTAGCGATCGTTTTCCCGAAAGGTCTCGAATCAGATGAATTGCGGCGTGCGGTTGACCAAATCTTGCGGCGCTGGAAATCTGAAGGATGGCTACAACAGCGAGCTACCTATTGGGGTCTTCCTTGAGATACGCTGGGGAATGGACTTAATATTCGCGATCGACAAACCTCCTATGGACAGCGTAGCCTCCCCAATTCTTTACATCTCATTACTGCTAGTGTTGCTTAGTAGTGCTGCCTTCTTCGTTGCTCGGCAAGTCCTCAAAACTCGCCGCATTGAAAGTGCTTTGACCCGTCTGCAAAACAAACTCAGCAAAGAGAAAGGAACCGCAGAAGAATATTACGAACTTGGTAGCATTCTGCTCGACAAGCGACTATTTGCCCAAGCAATCAACCAGTATCAAAAAGCGATCAAACTCGAAACCCTTGAAGGACAGGATCTTGCTGCCGTCTATAACGCATTAGGATTTGCTTACTTTGCCCAAGAACAGTTCGATTTGGCAATTCGGAACTACAAAGAAGCGATCAAATTGCTGCCTGAGTATGTGACTGCGTTGAATAATTTGGGACATGCTTATGAGCGGAAGCAGTTAGCCGCTCAAGCGTTGGAAGTATACGAACAAGCGCTGGAAGTGGAACCGAATAATCAGACTGCAAAACGACGGGCGGAGGCATTAAAAAAGCGATTGGTTCCATCGACGTAGAACCGAAATTACAGA
>JADEXW010000964.1 GCA_015206935.1 Pseudanabaenaceae cyanobacterium LEGE 13415
GAATAAGCATTTCAAGCTAAAAGTATCTCTCTTTACTGATAGCTAATCAACTTTTGTGAAAAACGCTCATTTGCATTTGAAATTGCCATGGTTTTGTTCTAAATACTTTATAAGCATCTGCCTTAAGTACGTTTGTTTTTAAGCTTTCACTAGATAATCAGGTTCGCGATTTTCGTTCCAAGTTCAACTGATTCTCACAGTGACCGATTTCGCAGTTCCGCGCATCACAGCTTGATGCAACCGAACGAGATTGGTTCGCTATTGAGTTCTAGTACTGCACATCGATGTTGAGGTTTTCGCGACTGGTCATGCCCACGTCGATCTGATTCGCTAAAGCTCTATTAGACTTTCTGCTTTATTCGTGGCGATTCTGCATCTTCATTACATGCACAAAGATGGTAGAACTCTGCTTCAAATTGACCTGCACAAATTACAGGACATCAGATGCCTTTCAATCATTCTCATACTCGGAAGAACTTGCTGGTTTCTCGATCGTGCAGTTCTTCTAAACCTTTCTCGATCTCATCTCGATCAATCATCGTGCTACCCACTGTGCTGCTAATCGTGACGAGCAGTATGATGGCGAAAGTTCCAGGATGTGCAATCGCGCTCAACCTCATCGCTGCTTATGTTCTGCTGGCGTTACTCGCGATGAGGCTATTACCAGAACTATTTCAACTTGCTCAACGCTGGAAGTGGGTTGGTGCGATCGCTGGAATCGGTCTATTCGCGCTGATTGTTACGCCTGCACAGGCAGCAATTTTTGATACGGCTGAGAAGTACACGACTCAGATTTTTGGTACTTACATCGATAGCAGCATGATCACACTGATCTTTGGATTCCTCAGAATCAGTGCGTTCATCATGGGGGCAGCATTTGTCCTACTCGCACTGGAGAAAGCAAGACACGGTGAGAACTGGCAACCGTTTGCCTGGAATGCTTTTGCTGTCTTGATGGTAGTCGTACTGGTTGAAGGAATGTCTAGCTTGTTCCTTTCTTCTACCACGACTGCTACTCCAAAACCCTCACCTTCACCATAGGTTCTATGTCAGAGCGAAAGTTTCGTCGCATTAATCCCAGCTTGGGACACAACCCCAGCTTTGGTCCAATTCCCGTCGGTCAGCTTTTCCCGATCGGCATCAGCATCGGAGTCTCTTACCTAGTCTTTGAAATGCTGCTTGGTTGGGGACTGACTTGGGTTGCGTTGTTCGCCCTGTGGGGAGCGGCAAGCTGGTGGATTTTGACCGGAGACAAGAATTGGAAATTGCTCAATAAATTTGTGTCTGTCCCGCAGTGGACGTGCAAGTTTCGACCTTGTCAAGGGTTATGGTTGAATCTGGTGTATGAAAAATAAGGAGAAAAAAGGCGTATCCTGCTGAAAGCAACAAAAATATCAGACCAGGAATACACCATGAACAACGATAACGTGATTGAGTTCAAAACGCTAG
>JADEXW010000965.1 GCA_015206935.1 Pseudanabaenaceae cyanobacterium LEGE 13415
GATCAGGAATGGGTTCATCAATTTTTTCGACTTCGTTTACAGGTAATGATGGCTCTTTCTCTACTTGTGGCAACTCAGTCGAATCAGAGAATTTATCGATCGTTGATGTAGAGTTATAGACTTCGAGATCTGCAAGTGGAATTGCGATCGGAGAAAGAACCGTTTGTGCTTCATACACTGGAGCGGTTGGCTGGGGAATCAAGACAAACTCTCCAAGCTGAAGAACTTGTCCAGCAACGAGCGGATAAGCTTGATTTCTCACTGCGACAGCATTATCGACTAATGAACCATTCGCGCTACCAACATCAACAAAATAATAGTGTCCTTCTTGGTATGAGAATACGCCATGATTACGACTCACATCAGAACTCTCTAACAGTAGCCCAGAAGTCGGAGAACGCCCGACTGTACACTTCCCACTAGAGCGCATCGCAGAAGCAAGATCAAACTCTTGAAGTTCTTCTTTGGTTTTGTAGTTGTAAATCTTAATTTTCACAGTAGACTCCTTGCTGAATGTACTTGAAATGATGCGAGTATGCGAGTAGCCAACAGCAATCACAGCTCAAATGCCATCCTGGAATCGGCTAGCTAGTGATAGGTGTGGCTAAAATTAACTGATGCAGTTTTGAGAGCGTTGGTTATAGCAATACCGATTTGAGTTAGGACACTTCGAGGAAGCCCCCCAGCCCCCAAGTTTGGGGGAGTAAGAGTCCTGAGCAAGCAGAATTGGGGGTTTGGGGCAATTCAGAGTTTGTCCTAATCTAAGTTTCTACTGATATAGCAAGAACAACTTGTGTTCCTGTAATCTACTCACGTTTGAACGATCGATGTTATGCAACTTATCGAGAACGCAATGGAACCGCTGGCGAGGGAAGCACAGGGTTAACCGTGGGAGAAGGGGACGGAGAAGGCGGTAGTTGCACTTGAACTAAGAAAGCTCTCTCGATCGTTTGTCCTTGCTTGTTCGTTGCGGCGAGCGCAATTCTGGATAGCGTAGGCGTGACGGGAAGTCGCTGTGATCCAGTGATTGGTACATCCCCGATCGGATCAAGTTTGGCTGTTGTATCGTCGCCCTCAACTTGCCAATTCACAGTAATCGTTTGTCCAACTCTGAGGGGAACTGCGATCGCTGGATTTGGGGGCTGTCCATTGAGCGTGAATGAGACAATTTTGGGCGGAGTGGCTGCAACTTGGAATTTAATTGCTTCTGAGGGTTGAGGTTGCTGTGCTGTGGTCGAGGTTGGGAGAAGTTGTAAGGTATAGTTACCCGGACTAGATGGGAGTGGAATTGAAACTTGATTACAGTTCAGCTTCTCGTTTTGTGGGGGATCACAGTTTTTTTTCAAAGCATCAGGAATCTTTCCGTTAAAG
The DNA here is from genome assembly GCA_015206935.1 of Pseudanabaenaceae cyanobacterium LEGE 13415. Lineage (GTDB taxonomy): Bacteria > Cyanobacteriota > Cyanobacteriia > Leptolyngbyales > Leptolyngbyaceae > Leptolyngbya. The sequence goes on from JADEXW010000965.1 coordinate 1,372, forward strand.
GTAAAGTTGGGCGAGGATACCTCAATTCCATTGTCATTTTTAATGCTGACGCGCAGTTGTCCGAGTTGACTAAAATTG
>JADEXW010000966.1 GCA_015206935.1 Pseudanabaenaceae cyanobacterium LEGE 13415
GTTCAAGTACTGATATAGATCTGCCGCAAACGGATCGATCTTTTCTTGGACGACGCTCATGTATTCCTCAAGGGTCGGAATCTTACCCAGAAGCGCACAAACCGCCGCCAGTTCCGCAGAACCGAGATAAACTTGAGCGCCTTTGCCCATTCGGTTATTGAAATTGCGGGTCGAAGTTGAAAAGACCGTCACACCGTCATCAACTCGTGCTTGGTTGCCCATACAGAGCGAACATCCTGGCACCTCAGTTCGCGCTTCGGTGGCTTGGAAGATTTCGTAAACGCCTTCCGCTCTTAGCTGTTGTTCGTCCATTCTCGTGGGAGGAGCAATCCAGAGTTTCGCTTTAGCGACTCCTGCACCTTGAAGAATTTTCGCAGCGGCGCGGTAATGTCCGATGTTGGTCATACAGGAACCGATAAAGACTTCATGAATCGGATCACCTGCACATTCAGACATCAATTTGATGTTATCGGGATCGTTGGGGGCTGCCACGATCGGTTCTTTCAGTTGATCCAAATCAACTTCGATGATATCTGCGTATTCGGCATCGGGATCAGCTTGTAACAGGTGGGGATCAGCCAGCCATTCTTCCATTTTGCGAACGCGGCGGAGAATGGTACGCGCATCTCCGTAGCCACGAGCGACCATATTTTTGAGCAGGGCAACATTCGATCGAAGATATTCAGAAACTGTTTCGATCGAAAGCGCGATCGTACATCCTGCCGCCGATCGTTCCGCTGTTGCATCCGTTAGCTCAAACGCCTGCTCTAATTGCAGATCCGGCAATCCTTCCATTTCGATAATTTTGCCAGAGTAAACATTTTTCTTGTTCTCTTTGGCAACAGTAAGCTTTCCTTGCTGCATTGCGACATAAGGAATTGCGTTCACCACATCGCGCAAAGTGACACCCGGTTGCAATTTACCTTTGAATCGAACTAGAACAGACTCCGGCATATCAAGTGGCATTGCACCGAGAGCAGCCGCAAACGCAACCAATCCTGATCCAGCGGGGAATGAGATACCGAGCGGGAATCGAGTATGCGAATCGCCTCCAGTTCCAACGGTGTCAGGTAACAGCATTCGGTTCAGCCAAGAGTGAATAATGCCATCACCGGGACGCAGAGACACGCCGCCGCGCGAATTGATGAAATCTGGAAGTTCGTGATGCGTTTTGATGTCTACAGGTTTTGGATAGGCTGCCGTGTGACAGAAACTTTGCATCACTAAATCGGCACTGAATCCGAGACAAGCGAGTTCCTTCAATTCGTCGCGGGTCATGGGTCCTGTCGTATCTTGCGATCCCACTGTTGTCATAATCGGTTCACAAGACGTTCCGGGACGAACACCAGGAAGACCACAGGCTTTACCCACCATTTTTTGAGCGAGCGTGAACCCTTTTCCGGTATCAGCAGGCATTTGAGGACGGACAAACAGATCCGAAATC
>JADEXW010000967.1 GCA_015206935.1 Pseudanabaenaceae cyanobacterium LEGE 13415
ATCAAACGACTTGCAATAGTGGGGATGGATGTCACCTCACTCAAAAAAGCGATTACGAAAGCTGAGGCTATCGTAATTGAAGAAGCCAGCGTTCTATGCGTAGCATGAACGTCTGGAGTACATCACTCGAGGTGCAAGGGTTAGAATCGGTGCTGAGTCAGCTTTTGCACTGAGCCGTTTTCGATTAGGCTAGAAAGCGAAATTTCATCGATCGCTCATGCAAAACTACGATGTGATTGTGTGCGGTGCGGGTCCGTCGGGAACGATCGCCGCTGCTGAATTGGCGCAAGCAGGTTTAAAGGTAGCACTGTTGGAAAAACAGTTTTTACCGCGTCATAAGACTTGTGGCGGTGGGATGCCAATGGTGATGCAGAATCAATTGCGCGATTTGGCTCCAGAAGCGTTTGTAGAATCCGATGTCACGATGATGCGGCACACCTGGAAGTTTGGTGATCCGTATCTGGCTTCGATGAATCCTCGATCGACAGATGAACCCCTATCGCTCTGGATGGTGCAGCGTCCGATTTTTGATCATGCACTGGCGCAAAGAGCGGCGAAGTTTGGAGCCGATTTGAAAGATGGCATTTCCGTGAGATCGATCGAGGCGGAATCGGATGGCGTGATCGTTCGATCGCAAGGAATTAAGACGGGCAGTGAGTTCATTGCTAAAGCGCGTTATGTGATCGGGGCGGATGGCGCGAATGGTGTGACTGTGAAAGCGACGCAGTTGAGGAAGAAAAGAGCGATCGCGTTGGCGATGGAAATTGAACATCCTCATCACTGGGGCGACGGGCATCCAGATTTACGCCCGGAGATTGCACATTTAGAATATGGGGCGGTGAAGCGGGGATATGGCTGGATTTTTCCGAAAGCGGATCATTTGAATATTGGGGCAGGCGTATTTCGACCGGACAATCAGGATGCGAGAAGCGATCGAACGTTACGCGCTGTCTTGCAGAAGACGATTGTGGATTATATGGATGCAGTGGGCGTGAAATATGATCTGGATGCGTTGAAATTCCATGCTCATCCTTTGCCGACTTGGAGCGGAAAAGAGCGGCTGCATGAAGGGCGAATTTTATTAGTTGGGGATGCTGCTGGGTTGATTAATCCAATTTTTGGGGATGGGATTCTTCATGCGGTGAAGAGTGGCGGCATTGCGGCTCGATCGATTATTGATGATGCGGCAGAGGATTATACAAATCGAATTCATGCGGAATTTGCGGCAAATTTTGATGCGGCGTTGAATTTGGCGCGAATTTTCTATCAGTGGTCGGGAATTTGTTACAAATACGGCGTGAAGTATGAGAAGAGTACGCGGTATGCCACCGAGTTATTGTGCGGGGATTTGTTGTTTACCGATATGGCAGGTCGGGCGATGCGACGATTAAAGCGATCGGTTGGAGGGAATTTTTTCCCGGCATTTAATGGGTAAATTTTAA
>JADEXW010000258.1 GCA_015206935.1 Pseudanabaenaceae cyanobacterium LEGE 13415
CGATCAGCGCTCCAGAGACTCGATGGCTATCGTTTGCATCCGCGATCGTATTAATTGATAAGTTAATACTATGTTGCTCTTCGCCCCTGATCGGTTGCAGCGTTTGATCGGGATAATACTGCTCACGGTTCCGAGCGGTAATGGCTTGATTAAACCAGTTATAAAAGCTGCCTTTTTCGAGTTTGATTAATTGCGTGATTGGATATCCTTCGATCGCATCTTCTTCGCTCAGTCCGAGTAACTTTTTGGCGCTTTCATTCGCGGCGATGATATTCCCGTCTCGATCGGTTGAAATAACGCCATTGGTGAGCGATCGTAGAATATCGCGCTGCATCTGTTCTTGTTGCTTCACGGTTTCAAACAATCGTGCATTCTGAAGTGCAACCCCCGCTTGAATGTTGAAAGTTTCCATAAACTCTTGATCGCTGCGGTTGAAACTCGCTCTCCAACGTTCAGGAGCTTGGGGAAAATCTTGGGGATCATACGGCGGAAAATCACCTTGCTTGGTTTTATTCACCAGTTGAGTGACTCCAATCAGTTCTCCGTCTGCGTTCCGAACCGGCATACACAACAAGCTACAAGTTCGATAGCCGTTTGCTTGATCGGTTTTTTTCGCAGTTTCGGCTCCTTCTTGCTCGTATAAATCGAAAGAGATATTAATCACTTCCCCGGAGGCTGCCACCTGTCCCGCAAATCCAACGCCGATCGGTAAACGCAATTCTTTCATCGTGCCTTCTGCGGTGGGAATGCGCGTCCAAATCTCATGACGATCGCGATCAATTAACCAAAGCGTACTGCGATCGGCATTCATCAACGCTTTCGCTTCATCCATCACCCGCTTCAAAGTGTCATCCAAATCCAAGCTACTTTGGCTCAAAGATTGAGTCGCTTTGATCAGTGCGTTCGCGGCGCGTTGTTTTTGAGTCGCGATGTAGAACGATCGAGAAGATTCCAAAATCAATCGAATCGAAGGTGCAAACTCTCGGAATAGCTCTTCATCTTGAACTGTGAAACCTTCGAGTGCAATCCGTTCATCCAAGGAAAGAGTACGAACACTTTGTGCAGCGTAGCTCCCGCATCTCGGCTGAAGTTTATTAATCAACTGCACCACCGCAACCAGATCGCCTTCGTCATTTAGCAAAGGCATCGTCAGCATCGTATAAGTTCGATAACCGGTTTTGCTGAACTGAATCTTGGCTTGAGTCGATCGAGGATCATTGAAAAAATCGTAGGGAATGTTCACGGGTCGTTTGAACGTGGCGACTTCACCTGCGATCCCTTGAGTGGCTGGGAAACGAATCTCGATCGTTCTTCCCCCTGATCCTTCCGTTACGGTCGTATAGAGTTCGTTTTTCTCTTCATCTAAAAGATAAATTGTTGTGCGATCGGCATTTAATAATTCTCCGGTTTTTGCTGTAATTGAGTTCAGCATCTCTTCTAGAATCGTGTCAAACCCTTGCATGTCAAGCATCGATAGGGTTTGATTCACGATCTTAAGCTTGTGTTCGACTTCGTGAACGACTTCTTTGAATTTCTCCTGGGTCAGCGGTGCGAGAAAAGATGAAAACTTGCCCTTCGTTGCGAGTGCGTGATTGGATGTGACTGCGAGGTTTGAAGATTTAGCATTGAGGGTAATCGTTTGGGGCTGGTCAGGCAGATGCGAAGAAAGAGAAGTCATATCGTCATCAAGTTCAGTTAAGAGGACTTATAACCAAATCGGTTGGAACCGACAAAAGCACAGTGAAAAATGTACTCTCAGGATTCCCCAAAGCTGAAGGTTTGATGCGGATGTGATGAAGTTTTCTTGAAGCGTGTAATTTAGCGCGTAGGTTGATCGAATTCAATTCGCCCATAGTCGAGTTTGATCACCCGATCGCTGTATTGAAAGTAATGATCATCGTGACTAATTACCCACACCGTTTTGCCTTGATGCTTCAATTTCGGCAAAAATTCCGTATAAAACAGTTCCCGGAACATTGGATCTTGATCCGAAGCCCATTCATCAAATAAATAGATTGGACGATCTTCAAGATAAGCCGTTAACAATGCGAGTCGCTTTCTTTGTCCTTGGGATAGTTCAATTGTGGAGAACTGACCGTTTTTGATTTGAACTTTGTGATCGAGCTGTAATTGCTGTAGATAGTTGAATGCGTCTTGATCGGTTGCATCTAAACCGAGTAGTCGATCGAATAAATAAAAGTCAGCAAACACCGTCGAAAAGTGCTGCCGATACCATTCTCGATTTGCATCTGTAATGGTTGTTCCATCGAGTTTGATTGTTCCTGATTCAGGTGCATACAATCCAGTCAGTAGCTTCGCGAGTGTTGATTTACCACTTCCATTCCCACCCACAATAAAGACAATTTCACCTGCATTCAATGTGAGATTGATTTCACCTAGAGTGAATTGTGTATCTTCGGATTGGTGATAGCTATGAGTGATATGACGAAGCTCGATCGCTTGCCAGTTTTGGTTAATCGTGTTTGGAATACTCGAAGCTTCTGCACGACTCTTTAGCGAGAGTCCTAATGTTTCGATTTTTTGTAGTGAAACACTCGCTTGGCTGAGAACCGGGAGCTTTAGGACTAACTTATCAAGCGGCAACATCAGATAAGTGAACGTGAGAACATAGCCTGATAGTGTTTCGAGTGGAATCGAGAGTAAGTTAGGAAGCGCAAACAGCACAAAGCCGATCGCGAAAAAGAAGATCAGCTTTCCCCAACTTCCCGCCATTGCAAATAGAATCAGTGCATCAATGTTATGGCGACGAAATGAGGCTGATGTGGTTTCTAGCTCTTTAGTCAAAAACACCTGACGACGCGGATAGTGCAGCTTCATTTCCTTGATGCCATCGGTAATCGATCGGAAATGCCGAAACAATACATCTTGATCTTCACGGGCATAAACCATTCGCCGACGAGCTTGATCCAGCATCCATTGACAAGTCGAGAATGCAAACACAAACAAGCCCATCACCATCGCAAACACAATCCAGGACAGTGATCCAATGTAGACAAAGCAACCAACAACCGTTGCTAGATCAATACAAAGAAATGGAAACGAAGAAACAGCCGTTGCAACGGATTGCACATCTTCAGTTAAAGTTGCCATCATTCGAGCATTTCCAAGCTGTTCGAGATGTCGCAACTCAGACGAAAGAATCTGTCTGCTCAATTGCAATCTGAGATTGAACACGGCATCTTGAGCGAGGCGAATCAGCACCACTTGAGAAATCACGCTTGTAATCAGCGATAGGACTGCAAGCCCGATGAATGCACCTGCGATGTGTGCGATCGCTGAATTCGGATTGCCGAGTCCTCGACTGATTAATGCAATCAATCCAGCACTACTGATCCCGCTTAAGAAACCTGTGAAAATCGCGATCGCGACCAGTTTGCGGGACGAGCGGAGTAGAAAAGAAATCAATTGCATATCAGAAGTACAGGGGGTGTCTGGTAAGGTAGACGCAAATTTGGGCAGTGTAGATTCAGCAAATAACTCGGACAACTGCCCTTGTGTTTACGAAATCTGAGTCTCGATCGCAACTGAGCATTCCCGTTTTAAGCAGCGGAAACGCCCAATCGATTCAACTGGAATCAACCCTGAAAGATTTGCCTCTGTATGATTTTGCGGCAGAATTGGACGTTTTGGGAACGGAAATCGCCCAAATCTTTGAGCAGTATTCGCTACTTCCAGGAGTGATCCTGAAAGAACAGGGACGATTTTTAGGGATGTTGCCGCGTCATCGATTGTTGGAATATTTGCTGCGTCCTTACGGAATTGACTTGTTTTTGGAGAAACCGCTGCGGATTTTGTACAGCTACGATCGTACAACTCCCTTAATTCTAAGCGGTGATACTCCGATTCTCAGTGCCGCACAACAGGCATTACGTCGCCCCTTTGAGCGATTGAGTGATCCGATCGTAGTTCATCTCGATGCGGATGAGTACCGCATTCTCGATCCGCATGAGTTGAATATCGCTTATTGGCAACTGCGTGGAATTGAGACTCAGGTGCGAGTCGAACGACTTCAGCTTCAAATGGTTCAGTCTGAAAAAATGGCAAGCTTAGGGCGGCTCGTGGATGGCGTTTCTCATGAGATTCTCGATCCGGTGAGTTTTATTTGGGGAAATTTGAGTCACATTGCGGAATACAGCAAGAGTTTGCTTGAGATTATTCACGTCTATGAAAAGTGCATCCTGCAAGAGCCACAGAAAGTTACAGATTTGAAAGAAGCGATCGAGTTCGATTACATCCGCGAAGATTTGCCCAAAACGCTTGACAGTATTAGAACGGGAGCCGAACGCTTGTCACGATTGGCAAACAGTTTGCAAAATTTCTGCCATATCGATGAAGTCTATCCCCGTCCAGCAAATTTGCACGAATGCTTGGATTCGGTCTTACTGCTTCTGAAAAGTCGCCTTTCCAGTGAGATTCAAGTGGTAAAACATTACGGGCATTTACCGCCTGTGACTTGTTTTATTAGCCAATTGAGTCAGGTTTTTATGAATATTTTGAATCGATCGATTGATTCGTTATTGAACCAAGCAGCTCGATCGCAAATTCGATCCTGTGAGGCTCCGAAAATTACGATCGCGACTGAAGTTTGTTCGATCGATGGAACGGGACAGCGCTGGGTCTCGATTCAGATTGTCGATAATAACGTCGAAATGTCGATCGAGACTCAAAATCAACTCACACAAGCCTTTTCAACAGATTTGGTACGCGAAACCAGTCTTGCCATGAGTTATCGAATCGTAACCGGAAGGCACAGCGGCAAATTCCGCGTCTATTCCAACATCGAACCAGATTCACGCGGAACCGTATTCGAGATTCTCTTGCCATCGAATTGAGAATTTCTTTACAAAACTTCGGAAAGTGTTACATTAGCCTTGTAGAAATGGAAGAATAAAGTCGATTGTCAAGCTTGACCCGACTCTATCATTCACCACATCCAGGGACAGAATCATGTCGATAACCGGACTCGTTCAAGGCGTAAACTCATTCCACACTCACTACTTCAACGACCATCGCGAATTATTTGAGCGGCTTTCTGGTGGACAATCGCCTGATGTCCTGTTTATCACCTGTTCTGATTCGCGCATCGATCCCTGTCTAATCACTCAAGCTCAACCGGGTGAATTGTTTGTGATGCGGAATGTGGGCAATATCATTCCGTCTTATGGCGCAGCCAGTAGTGCAGAAGCGGCAGGCATCGAATACGCAGTACAGGCTCTAGGAATCAAAGACATTATTGTTTGTGGACATTCCCACTGTGGAGCCATGAAAGGATTGCTGCAAATTGGCACGTTAGCAGAACAAATGCCAGCGGTGTACGACTGGCTCAAACGGCATGGAGAAGCCACTCGACGAGTCGTGCAAGATAACTATGCAGGGCTTGATCCAGAGCGATTACTGAAAATTGCGATCGAACAAAATGTTCTCACTCAAATCGAGAACTTAGAAACCTATCCTGCAATTCGATCGAAGCTCCACGGCGGACAGCTTAACCTTCATGCGTGGATGTATGAGATTGAGACTGGAACCGTGTATGCGTTCAATGCCGAGAAACGATGCTTTATGCAGATGGAAAAGCGATCGTTTCCCGTTCCCGATCCATTGATTACAAGAATGGTGAGCTAACTTTTCACGCTGCCTCTGGCTACGCTTTGCGTACCGCTCCAAAATCCGCTAGGACTCTCGCATGATTTCGCAACACACCTAAGAGATTTAATCGATTTTGCTTGATCTCAGGGTTAGAATCCATGACTAACACACTGTCTTCACCATCAAAGAACGCACTGACAGTGGGTGCAATTTGACTGAGGGCTTCGACTAGCTTTGTATAGTCTGCTTGACCTTGCATGGTTTGATTTAACTGTTGGAGTGCAGCAAAGAAAGCTTTTTCTGAGTTCTTCTCAAATAATTCAGGACGAATCACGGGAACCGGATCAAGCTGTTGCTTATTTAAAGTTCCTTGAACAGCTAAACGAGACGCACGATTGACGGTTTCATAGATTGCAGCAAGACGCTGATCAGTGCGAATCGCTTGGAGAAATTCGGCTCGATCGCGGACATCTAATAAGTTCTGCAATGCTCGCGCGGTGTAATCTGGATCGTTTTCACCTAAGACAGCATTGACTAAATCATAGTCAATTGAGCGTTCATCTTTCAGTAGTGTTTCAACTCGCTGTAAGAAAAAGGCTTGTAACTGTTTGAGTAGCTCTGGTGCTGCTAGTTTCTGAACACTCGCATAGTTCGCACTGAAGCTTGAGACAATCTGTTCGAGTAGTTGGTTGAGATCAATTTTTAAGTTTGCTGCCCAGGTGATATTTACGATCGCGGTTGCTGCCCGTCTCAATGCAAACGGATCAGAAGAACCAGACGGAATCAAACCCAAGCCAAAAATACAGACTAGAGTATCTAATCGATCGCTAATTCCAACAATCTGTCCTGCTAAAGTTTGCGGCAGATCATCGCCTGCACCACGCGGCAGGTAATGTTCGTAAATTGCAGTTGCAACCGTTTCCGATTCACCACAAGCAAGCGCATATTTTTGCCCCATTACGCCTTGAAGCTCCGGGAATTCACCCACCATTTGAGTGACTAAATCAGCTTTGCAGAGTAATGCAGCTTGTTCAACAGAAGCCCGATCGCTAACATTCAATTGCGTACAAAGTTGAGCCGCGATTCCGATAATCCGATCGACTTTCGATCGCACTGAACCTAAATCGGCTTGGAAAGTCACTGTTTCGAGTTTCGGCAAGTAAGCTTCGAGCGGAACTTTACGATCGGCATCAAAGAAGAATTTTCCATCCGATAATCGCGCTCGGATCACTCGCTCATTTCCTGCCGCAATGATGTCTGCTTTCTTCGGGTCACCATTTGATGCAGTAATGAAGTAAGGCAGCAAATCAGAACTATCCGCTTTCTGAACGGGGAAGTAGCGCTGGTGACTTTCCATTTCGGTGGTAATCACTTCTGTGGGAAGCTCTAAGAACTCTGCATCGAATTTACCCACAACCGCAGAAGGATATTCGACTAAGTTCGTAACTTCGCGGAGTAGATCAGGATCAATGATTGCAACACCGTTAATTTGTTTCGCAGCTTCTTCTGCTTGCTGTTTGATCAACGTTTGTCGATCGTCGGAATTTACTTCAACAAATGCAGCTTTCAATGCTGAAACATAAGATTCTGGATTCGGAATGGAAATCGAATCAGGATGTAAAACGCGATGACCCCAGGAAATACGATCGCTCTTGTAGCTGTCTCTTATAA
>JADEXW010000259.1 GCA_015206935.1 Pseudanabaenaceae cyanobacterium LEGE 13415
AGAATGTGTCGTTATCGAGCGATTCGTTTCTTTGATCAGCCAGTAAATCACACCAAAAAACACTAGAAACGAAATGCCATCGATCACAAACAATGCTCGATACAATCCAGTCGTACTGATCAACAATCCACCCAGAACAACCCCGATTCCCAGTCCTAAAGCATCAGACAATCTAGTAATCGAATACGCTTCATTCCGTTGTTCTGCTGTAGTAAGATCTGCGACAACTGCTTCTGTGGCGGGCCAGTAGATTCCTGTGCCCAATCCCATCAATAAATTGCCAATCACAAACGTTGGAAAATCATGAGCGATCGCTAAAGCAAACGAAGCGATCGCGCTAATCATCGCAGACAATAACAGCGTTCTTCTCCGTCCCCAGAACTTAGAATCCGAGAACGATCCGCCCATTGCCCGACCAATCACCCCGGAAATCGAAGCGCTGCCAATTCCCACTCCCACCGCTGTTGCTGACAATCCCACCTGATTCACAAAGAAAATCGGTGCATAGAACAAGGTGAACCCAGTACCAACCTGAGACAACAATCGACCGAATGCGAGTAACCAAACTTGATGCTGTAGACGCGGCAGAAACCCCATGAAAATCAATCTCTTCTAATCCTGATGCTTAGTTTAGTTGAGATCGATCGCGTTCCCAAGCATTGCAGTCTGTCTTGTTGTTGGGATTGTGGCACCAAGCGGGTCAAATGTTCGATTATACTTACGCCATTGATGAAAATGATCAGGTGCTGTATCGACTGTGCTACAGCCATGTTCTACTCTCCGAATGACTTATGCTCCGCGCTGTGAACCGTTCTACCGTCCTAGAGACGGGACAAGCTAAACTCTGGATCTTGCTGATTGGTGTGAATCGATACAAAGATCCGGAACTGCCTTCGCTGCAATATTGTGCGATCGATTGTCAGGGTTTATCTGAAGCTCTAATTGATGCAACACAAGCTTTTCCAAATCGATCGATGCAGATTCGCCATGATTTTGGTGTGCCTGCGAGGTTGAGTCAAGTGCGCGATAGTTTAATGTCGATCGTGCAATCGGCTCAACCTGAAGATACAGTGCTTCTCTATTTTTCAGGTCATAGCATTTTAGAATTGGAGACGCAACAACCCATTCTCTGTCTGAGTGAGACTCAAAAAGCGGATTTGCTGAACACTGGACTGAGTGTAACTGAACTTTTAGAACAGTTAAATCAATGTTCAGCAAAGCAACAAATTGTATGGATAGATGCGTGTCATTCGAGAGGAGCATTACCCGATCCAAGTTTGGAAATGATGGGATTGTTAGGGCAGCAGGCTTCTCAAAATCAAGGATTTTACGCATTACTTTCTTGCGATCGAGAACAGCAATCCCTGGAGTTTGCAGAGTTAGGACATAGTGTGTTTACCTATTTCCTAATGCAAGGACTTCGAGGAGCAGCAGCCGATTCGAGGGGAACCATTGATACAGATGGATTGTACAAGTATGTGTATCATCAAACGCTTCAGTACATTGATAAAAGCAATCAGCAGCTACGGTTAATCAACAAACAAAAGCGCAAACGAAGAGAAACACAACTTCAACCAGAATATCCATTACAAACACCAAAACGGATTGTAGAAGGCTTTGGACAGTTCGTCATCGGGATGAAATCAACGGCGATCGCGCTTCCGTCTCGTCAAGCGATCGTGATTGATGCCTTTCCCAATCATCGATTAACGCTGCAATTGAGTAAGTTGCTCAGTTCTGGATTCGAGTTAGCTTATCATTCCAATGATTGGGAAACAATTCGATCGAGCATTCAGACGCTTGAAGCCACAACAGTTTTACTCTATCTTCGCGCCAGAGTTGAAACAACTGAAGGCGAACCTTGTTTGGTGTTGGGAACTGAGCGAATTTCTCGATCGTGGTTCCGTCAAATTTTACGACAAAGTACAGCAACACAGCAGATTGTGATCCTCGATTGTCCGGATGCAAGCAATCTATCTGATTGGATCGAAGAATTGCAGCAAGAACAGGGACAATGTTTGATTGCTGCGGCTTCACCTCGGAATGATGGGGAACGATTTACCCGATCGCTGATCGAAACATTGAGCGATCGAGGTTCTGGTTATCCGGTTGCAGCTTGGATTACTCAGCTTCAATTGTCTTTAGCTGGAATCATTCCGCTGCATGTTTGGCTCTCTGGAACCCAAGGTGTGATTGAGGTTTTTCCAAGTCAAGCTCTAGTGCGAAGTTTAGACATCAGTGTTTGTCCTTATCGAGGATTGCAAGCATTCACAGAAGATGATGCAGAGTTCTTTTACGGACGAGATACTTTAACACAACAACTTTTACAAGCAATTCAGCAACAGTCTTGTTTAGCTGTAATTGGTGCATCGGGAAGTGGAAAATCCTCGATCGTTCAAGCGGGACTCATCGCGCAATTACGACAGGGAAATCGCATTCCAGGCAGTGAGCAATGGTGGGTTGGGCGAATGCGTCCAGGTGATCGACCGTTTGAAGCGTTGATGCACTGTTTCAATCAGGAACAAGATCAGATCGAAGGATTGCTATATCAAGGAACTGAAGGACTTGTACAGTGGCTCAGAACTCGAACTGAACCGATGCTATTACTCGTCATTGATCAGTTTGAGGAACTATTTACGCTTTGTCCTGAGTACGTTCGGCAAGACTTTCTCGATATCATTCTCGAAGCTTTGGAATACACGAGCGATCGCTTTAAGCTAGTCCTAACTCTGAGAGCCGATTTTGTCGCAGCAGCCTTAGAAATTCCACAACTAGCAGCAATTTTGCAGCGATCGAGCATTTTAGTTCCGCCTTGTCTCAGTGATGAAGAATACCGTCAAGTGATTGTTCGTCCTGCGGAACAAGTCGGTTTAACAGTCGAAGCCGGATTAGTCGAAGTCTTGCTCCAGGAACTCAATCGAACTCCGGGTGATCTACCCATCCTAGAATTTGTTCTAGAGCAACTTTGGCAACACCGACAACAAGGTACATTAACCTTAGAATCTTATCGCTCTGAGATTGGCGGATTGCAGGGTGCATTAGACCACAAAGCACAGTCAATTTACGAAGAGCTTGACCCGGAACAGCAACACTGCGCGCGTTGGATCTTTCTATCACTCTTACAATTAGGCGAAGGAACAGAAGTCACCCGGCGAAGCGTTTTGAAATCAGATCTATCCACAACAAAGTATCCTCAACCTTTAATCGATCGAACTTTACAATCGCTCAGTGCTGCAAAACTGATTGTAATTAACACTGATGAAACTCCGACTAGTCGCGCTATTGAACAATCAGAAATTGAAGCTCCTGTTACGATCGAGGTTGCTCACGAAATTCTCATTCGGCATTGGTCAACTTTACGGTGGTGGCTTGATGAAAACCGGAAACGGCTGAGTATTCAACGCCCGATCGAACAATCTGCGATCGAGTGGAAAAAGAGCAATCGACCTCCTGATCTACTCCTGCGAGGAATGCGACTAGAAGCAGCAGAAGAACTATGTGTTAAACACATTGATGAACTCACGCTAGAGACTCAAGCGTTTATTGCTGCGAGTTTAGAAGCCCGTCAAGGTGAAAAGATTGAGCTAAAACGCCGTTTAAGACGCGCTCAACAAGCGATCGTAACTATTGCAACTCTCGCCCTAGCCGCATTCGGTTTCGGAGGTTTAGCTCTCTGGAATCAGCGCAATGCTCAAGTCCGAGAAATGCAGGCTCTTTCCGCCTCATCTGAAGCCTTGTTAAACGCAAATCAGCAGCTAGAATCTTTAACCGCAGCAATTCGAGCAGGAGAACAATTGAAACAACTCGATCGACCTTGGAATCTGATTCCCGCTGATGTTCGGATAACTACGATCGCATCTTTGCAACAAGCTCTCGATCGCACTCAAGAAGCAAATCGGCTCACAGGTCACGCGCAACAAGTCAATGATGTGCGAATGAGTTCTGATGGTCAATTGATTGCAACCGTGAGCAATGATACCTTAGTCAAACTCTGGTCACGAGAAGGACAGTTACTTCAAGATTTAACGGGACACCGCGATCGAGTTCTCGCAGTTGCATTCAGTCCGGATAATCAACAGATTGCAACTGCCAGCGCAGATAAAACAATCAAGCTTTGGAATCGAGAAGGAACATTGATTCAAACACTCGGTGGACATCAAGACTGGGTAACTGACGTGAAATTTAGCTCAAATGGTCGATCGCTGATTTCAAGTAGCAGAGATGGAACAGTGAAACTCTGGCAACTGGATCAAATGAAAGAAGCTCAAACCTTTCGAGGTCATAGAGGTTGGGTAAACAGTATCAGCTTTGGACAGAACGATCGACAAATTCTATCCGCCGGTGAAGATGGCACAGTTAAATTCTGGCAAGTTGGAAGATCTGAGGAAACGAGAAGCTTTAGAGTCCATCAAGAGCGCGTGACCAGTGTGATGATGGCTCCAAATCGTCGATCGTTTCTCACCAGTGGAGACAATGTTGCAAAGCTTTGGACATTGAATGGAAAAGAGATTGCGACCTTTGAAGGACATCGCGATCAAGTCAATACCGCAAGCTATAGTCCCGATGGGAAACTGATTGCAACAGGCTCGATCGATAAAACAATCCGACTTTGGAACCTAGAAGGCGCATCACTCGAAACCATTCAGGGGCATGGAGCCGCTGTGACGCATCTTAGTTTTAGTCCAGCAGGAACACAACTGCTCAGTGCCAGTGCAGATAAAACTGCTCGAATTTGGCAGGTGAATCCGTTACCTCGATTGAATACAGGACTATCAGCCATGAGTGTGAGCGCAGATGGAAACATTATTGCGATCGCGGCTCCCGATAGTACAATTCAACTTCAAACTAAGACTGATTTTCGCATTCTCAAAGGTCATACGGCTCCCGTAACTCAGGTGCAAATCAGCCCGGATGATTCTTTGTTGATCTCCGCCAGTGCAGACAAAACGATTCGATTGTGGAATATCAGCACTGGTGAACTGATTAGAACCATTTCTGGACACAACGATCGAGTAACGGCTCTCAGCTTTAATCCCGATCGACAAAGTTTTGCCTCTGCAAGTGCAGATCGAACTATCAAAATTTGGGCGATCGAAGGTGATTTACTCACTATCCTGCAAGGTCATACTGATGAAGTAACCAGCATTGCTTATAGTTCCGATGGGCGACTCGCTTCGGGAAGTGTCGATAACACCGTTCGATTGTGGGATATCGATCGTAGAACTTCGACCATTCTGGGTAAACATCGACTTGCAATTTCTGCCCTTGCTTTTAGTTCCGATGGTAAAACGCTCGCTTCAGCAAGCTGGGATAATACAATCCAACTTTGGTCAGTTGAGAATGCAAAACTGCGTCACACTTTGATCGGTCATAGTGGCGGCGTGACTTCTCTTAGCTTTAATCCAGAGGGTTCAGTGTTAGCTTCTGGAAGTGATGATAGTACGATCCGGCTTTGGAATCCTCAAACTGGAGAATTGCTTAAAACATTGACCGGAACACAAGATCGTGTTGCGAGTGTTGTTTTTCAGGACAATCAGATTTTAAGTACGAGCGATCGATTAGGGTTAACCCGCTGGAACTTAAACTTAGAGGAGCTAATTGATCAAAGCTGCGATCGCGCTCAATTTTATCTGCGATCGCAATCCTCAAATCTCTGTAATTAATATGAACGAACTCACTTCTTTCTTAATCGGCGCAGTTTTACTAATCCTGTATCTCATCTTCTCTGCATACACAGAAATGGGAACTAAGAATCCTTTGAAAAAGAATGATACAGAGAAAGACTAGACTGATTCTAGATACTGGTCGTCTAGCAAAAATGCACCTTTTACAAACCGAACCCCCCAATAGCCGCCCGGTCGGCGATCGAGAACTGTCCCTTCGTCCCCCACCTGCAAAATCTCCGCTGGACGCAACATCGGCATCGGATCAGCCGTTTTCAGATAAGGCGGCAGAGAAACGAGACGAACTTTTTCACCGATCAAGAATTCTTTCATAACACCAAACTGTGACTTTCATTTTTACTCTACCGCTTTCTCTAAGTTCTTTGTTCCATTGCTAAATCTCGATTAGGATCAAGAGCGATCGATATTTCTCTTAACTAATGAAAGATGATTTACTCCGCCGTGAGCAGGCGTTTCATGACCAATGGGCAAGCACGATCGACATTGATGGCATTCGAGTGTCTGATTATTTTGAAGCGTGTACGGCTCCTGAAAATCGCTTTATTCTGAAACAGCTTGGTGATGTTCGCGAAAAATTATTGCTCGATCTCGGTTGTGGAGCGGGTGAAAATAGCGTGTATTTTACTCGACTGGGGGCGCGATGTGTGGCAGCGGATTATTCGCCTGGAATGGTGGATGTGGCGCTTCAATTGGCAGAGCGAAATGGTGTACAGATTGAAGGTCGCGTGATCAATGCAATGTCGATCGATATTCCTGATAATACGTTTGATATTGTTTACGCCTCGAATTTGCTCCATCACATTCCTGATCCGAAGGTAACTTTACAAGAAATGCACCGAATTCTGAAACCTGGCGGAAAAGCTTGTTTTTGGGACCCGTTGCGGCACAATCCGGTGATTAATGTGTATCGACGTATGGCAACTGAAGTTCGGACTGAAGACGAAATGCCGCTCGATATTGGCATTGTCGATTTTATTCGATCGCTGTATTCCCAAACAAATTACGACACTTTTTGGATTGCTACGCTTTGGATTTTCTTGCAGTTCTATTTGATTGAAAAGGTGAATCCGAATAAAGAGCGCTATTGGAAGAAAATTATCATTGAACAAGCGCGATTAGAGAAAACCTATTTGCGATTGGAAAAGCTCGATCGAGTTCTCAAAAAATTGCCTTTAATGAAACGAATGGCTTGGAATTTAGCAGTCGTCGCGACGAAATAAATTCAAATTCGGCTAAGATTGACAATCAGTTTGCAGGGGAAATTATGCAGCGGATTGGTCAAGCCATTCAGCATCAGGTTTCAGCGATCGCGATCGAAGTGCTGCGAATTGGGCGAGTAACGCTGAAGTATCTTCGGCGGATTCTTCCAGTCGTGCTGCAATATTTGCTGCTGAGTACGCTCGCGCTTTTGATGCTGATTCCACTCGTTTGGCTGGTGAGTACTTCGTTTAAGTCTCCCACTGAAAATCTGTTTCAATTTCCACCGCAATTTATTCCAGAACAGCCGACGTTAGATAATTTTGTCACTGTTTGGCAAAGTAACCCGTTTGGACGCTATCTATTTAACAGCACATTGGTCTCAGTATTAACC